>DAIQNS010000105.1:3097-7521 GCA_036788315.1 Alteraurantiacibacter sp.
GCGCGGGCTTTGGCGGCATTGGCGAGGCGATGGGCGGCTGGCGCTATATTGTCGGCGATCCGGACAGGCCACCGGCGCGCATGGGCGTGTCGATTGGCGATACCTTGTGCGCCAGTTACGGCGCGATGGGCGTGCTTGCCGCGCTGCATCACCGTGAGAAAACGGGCGAGGGGCAGGTCATCGATACCGCACTTTACGAGGCGGTGTTGCAGGTCATGGAAGGGCTGGTTCCCGAATATGACCGCAACGGGTTCATCCGCGAACGCTCGGGCTCGATCCTCAAGGGTATTGCCCCTTCGAATGTCTATTCGTGCAAGGACGGCCCGTTCATGATTGGGGCGAACAATGATGCGATCTTTGCGCGTCTCGCCAAGGCCATGGGGCAGCCCGAACTGGCGGATGACGATCGCTATCAGACACATCTGGCACGCGGGCATAATCAGACGCAGCTGGATGATTTGATCAATGAATGGACAGCCACGCTGACCATGGACGAGCTTGACGCGCTGATGATCGAATATTCGATCCCGGCAGGCCGGGTGTATACTGCCGCCGACATGATGGAAGATCCGCATTTCCAGGCGCGCGGCGCAATTGTCGAAGTGGAAACGCACAAGAACGGCAAATTGAAGATGCAAGGCGCGTTCCCGCGCTTCTCGGGCTCGCCTTCGAGCATCCGCAAGCCTGCCCCGGCCGAACCGGGCGAGGACAATGCAGCGATTTACGCAGAAGTGCTTGGCTGGGATGCCGAGACGTTGAGCACCAAGCAAGCCGAGGGGATAGTCTGAAACCGGGCCTTGCGGGGGGCGGTCCGCTCTCCCCAAGGCCCGATCACGCGGACTAGAAGTATTCGTCCATCACCGGCTCGGGCGCCATCGATATCGCGCCATAGACAATGCCTGCGGCCACCAGCGCCACGACCACGCCGAGCACAAGCTTGGTGCCTACATCGCGCTTGTCATCGCCGGCAAGGTGCATCGGTTTGCGCCCGGTAATCATCGGCCAGATCAATTGCTGGCGTTTCCACAGCCAGTAGAACACGATGGCTAGGATATGCAGCGCAGCGATGATCTGGATCGCGGTGAACAGGCGGTGATGCCAGGTGGTGAGATCGCCGGCGAGATCATCGCTGACGAGCGGATGGAAGGGGCCGTCCGAGAAGATATCGTCGCTTGCAAAGAGCCCTGTTGCCACCTGCGCGCCGATGATCACCAGCATCAGCAGGACCATCAGCCCGCCGAGCGGATTATGCCCAGTGGTCGGCCTGGAATCGCGCTGTCCCAGAGTGCGCAGATAGGTGATGATCCGGCGCGGACTGTAGAGAAAGCCGCTGAAGCGCGCATGTCTGGTGCCCACCAGTCCCCAGATCACCCGGAAGATTATGAGGCCGGCAGCGAAATAGCCGAAGCGGAAATGCCACTCTATCCACGCAATGCCGCCTTCTGCGGTCAACCATGATCCGCCCAGCGAAATGACCAGCAGCCAGTGAAACAGGCGGGTGGGCAAATCCCAGACCCGCACGCTGTCCTTCACGTCAGCTTGCGCCGCCTGCCCTTCCATGCGCGCCAAGCTTAATCAGCGCGGTACGTATCGTGGCAGTCCTTGCAGCTTTGTCCGACCGCACCGAGCGCAGTGCGGAAGCTGCCGACATCGCCCGAATTGGCGGCGGTCTGCAATTGCCGCGAGGACGCCACGAGCGCGGCAGCCTTGCTGTTGAAATCGGCGCGCGAGGTCCAGATTGCGGGCAGCGCGTCGCTGGCAATGCCCGAGGAGCGCGTGTCCATCGCGAAAGCGGCGGCAAGACCGCGCGCCTTTGCCGCGACATTGTTGGCATGGCGCGTCATCACTGCCTTGTCGGCATCGGCTTGCCCGCGTGCAATCGCGCCGAGCGGTCGCATGGAATCGCCCATGCTCTTGAGCAGGGCCTGGCGTTCGGCAATCGCCTGCGCGGCATTGTCAGCGGCAGTCGCGGCCGTGCTCTGCGCAATAGCGGCTCCGGCGAAGGCGGCCACACCGGCAAGGGCAATGAAAGTCTTGCGAGAATATGCCATGATCAATGAACTCCCCAAATTTACCTGCCTGGCTAGCGCGTCTCAAACTTCAAGGGTAACCTCTATGTTGCGCTTGCACAATGGCCTAGTCAGAGACGGCTGTATCTTGGATGAACCCGGCAATTGCGCACACGCATTGCAGAAAGCTTGCATTGCCGGACGGACTTGGCAGTCATGCGCCATGAAGGAGGCGAGATTCATGCCCGGCTTCAACCGACGCGACATGCTCAAGCTGGGAGCTGGAGCTTCTGCCGCAGCCTCGGCGTTCACGGGCGTCAGCGCCAAGGGGCGGACTGCGCCGAACATTATCCTGATCATCAATGATGGTCATCCAGCGCATGGTGTCGGCGCGTGCGGCGGCCCTCTCGCCGCGCTCGATCCCACGCCCGCGCTCGACCGGCTCGCCGCGCAAGCAACGCTGTTCACCAATGCGCATGGAGGCGCCGCGCCGGCTTCGCTTCCAGCCGCCAATCTCTTGCTTGCAAAGGACCTGCAGGCGGCGGGTTATCACACCGCAATGATCGGTCATTGGGATAGCGCCGCGGCGCCCGAGGCGTTTGAATTCTATCAGGTGCTCGGCAGGAGTAGCGCCGCCTTCGATCCGCTCTGGCAGGTGCGCGGCAGCTTGCCTTTCGGACAGAACACCGCGCGCACTCAAGGGCACCAGACTGATTGCCTAACCGATGTGACGCTCGACTGGCTCGCGTCGCGGACCGATCCACGCCCGTTTTTCCTTATCCAGCATGGAAAGCCCCTCGATAATCTGTTTGACTATGCGCCGCGCCATGCAAGCTATCTTGCCGATGAAAAAGTGCCCGAGCCTCTCGTGTTGCAGCAGGATCGCGGCCTTGATCGCGCCTATACGCAGCAAGCCTATCAGGCCTGCCTCAAGGCCTTTCTGCGCTGTGTGAAGGGCATCGACGAAAATCTCGCGCGGCTGCTTGCCTATCTGGAGCAGGCGCATTTGCGCGAGCAGACCTTGATACTCTATACTGCGCGGCCGATTGCCATGCCCCTGGGCGAAGGTTTCATAAACCCGAGCTGGATCCACCGGGCCTCATCGAATGTGCCGCTAATCGTGGCTCAGCCCGGGGGCGGCGAACCGCTGCGCAGGCATGACTATATTGCCGATAGCACGCGCTATGCCGCCACCTTGATCGCCACCGCGGCAAGGTCTGCAGTGCAGGCCTGAGCAGCGGCGAGGCGTCACTAAGGGCAAGCGTGCCGCGCTTTACAGAGCCGGTCATTACGATAGTGATATGGCTTGAGCAAATTGGGGATCATCGATGCGCGACACAAAGGTAAGCCGCCGGACCATTCTTGCGACCGGACTCGCCTCCGGCCTTGCCTCGGGCGCAACGCTCCTTTCGGCATGCAGCGCTGCCTCGGCCCTCGCCGATGATCGTGCATCAGGCGTAGGCGCACAGTTCGCGCTCCAGAAGCACGATGAGCGGCTGGCACGGATTGTTGCGCCAGGCACCATGGCGACGGTGGTCGCGAGCGGCTTTGTCTGGACCGAAGGGCCGACCTGGGACCAGAAGCGCAATTCGCTGTATTTCAGCGATATTCCTAACAACCGGGTGCATAGCTGGGATGCGCAGAACGGGCTTGGCCTGTGGCGCGCCGAAGCCGGATCGGTGCCCGCGCCAAGCGGTGTCCAGCCGGGCACGAACGGCCTGCTCTATGTGCCGGAGGAGGACGCCTTGCTGGTCTGTGACCAGTCGAGCCGATCGATCATCCAGTATGATCTGGCCGCTGGCGGCGACCCGGTGAGCATCGCGCGCGGCAGCGATACGCTCCCGTTTAACAGCCCCAATGATCTTGTCCGCGACCGCGAAGGCGGAATCTACTTCACCGATCCTCCCTACGGCTTGATCGGAAACGAGAAATCGCCGCTGCGCGTGCGCAGCTTTGACGGCATTTATTATCTCGCTCCGGGCGCTTCGCAAGCGACCGTGGTCGATGATGCGGTCCGCTTTCCCAATGGCATTGGCCTCTCGCCCGATGAAATGACCTTGTATGTCTGCGTGTCGGACCGCGATACGCCGCGTATCGAACGTTACGCGAAGGAGGGCACCGGCTGGATCAGGGATCGCGCGCCCTTCTTCGACATGGCGCCGCTGCGGGAAGGCGGGATTCCGGGGAACACCGACGGGATGGCCATTGCGCAGGATGGCACGATATTCGCAGCGGCACCCGGCGGGATCGCGATCCTCACGCCCGAGGCCGAACTGCTCGGCCGGCTGATCACCGGCAAGGCGACAGGCAATTGCTGCTTTGGCGAAGATGGCCTGACGCTGTTTGTCACCTCGAGCGATATCATCGTGCGCTTGCCGCTGCTTGGCAGGGGCCTTGGTTTCTAGCGCATGGCCA
>DAIQNS010000106.1:0-218 GCA_036788315.1 Alteraurantiacibacter sp.
AGCCGCGCCTATCGCCCTTGTTCAGATAGAAGCCTGCTTCGAGATAGCCGCCGAAGAAAGTGGGATCCTCCAATGCGCCCGCGAGATCGGCTTGCTGCCAGAAGGCTTCGCCCGCTGCGTGAAACGGCCCCGCGATATAGGCAGCTTCGAGCCCTGCGCCCATTTCGCTTGTTGCAGGAAGAGCGCCGGTGTTGACGAAGCGCCCAGAGGTGAAATGC
>DAIQNS010000106.1:228-1521 GCA_036788315.1 Alteraurantiacibacter sp.
CAGCGGCCGCTGACGATAACGGACGGTGTCGCCCTGCGGAACCTCGGTATGATGGATCGAGGCCCCAAGGTGCAATTGCCCCTCGCCAAGCTTGGGCATGAATACCACGCGGCCGTCCGCGCTGAACGCCTTGCCTGGCAGATCGGCACTGTTGTCGCTGAACAGTCCGGCCTGGATCAGCAAGGCATCGGCAGCCTGCACTTTGGCCGAAATGCCCACGCGCCGCTCAAATCCGAAAGCATCGGTGAATGCCGCGCGCTCGATGAAGGATGACCAGCGGCTGCTGGTGATTTCTTCGAGCGATTGAAAATTGTTGTGCTGCCCCATGTTCACCGTGAGCGCACCGTCCTTGTAGGTGAAGATGGCATCGGTAACGCTGGCTGTGTCGCCTGCGAAATCGAATTCGAACTTGTAGCCAAAGCCGCCGGGAATGTCCCCTTCAACGCCCACGCGGACGCGGCGAATTTCCGAGCCGAAGCCGTCTTCGCGGCCTGTGGCATCGGGGACGTTCACCGCGCCTGCATCAAGATTCAGCCGGCCACGCGGCTTGAACGACCAGCCACCTGCGCCGCTGATCCTCGGCGCGCCGCTCCAGCTGATCTGGACCGGCTCCTTTGCGGTAACCGTTGGAACTGGGGCCGGGGCAGGGGCGTAAGTAGCAATCGCTAGGTTAGCGGCAGTCTGCGTCTGATCTTCGCCGGAAGGCTGCTGCTGCGCCTCAAGCTGCTGCACACGTTGATTGAGACGGTCGATTTCCGCCTTCAGTGCAGCAAGTTGGTGCTCGACCTTTGGCACGCTTTCCTGCGCCGCAACGGCCGGGGGCGTCAGGGCGGTTGCAGCGAAAACAGCAAGCAGAATTGGGGTTTTCATGACAATTCGGTTTCATTTTTATTTCGACTGTGTGTCGCCCGTATGTCCGCTTTATGACATTTCAAAGACACATCCGGAGAGAGACGCATTGTCCGGTGCACATTCTGTGCAAAACCCTTGGCGAGATGGCTTAACTCGACCGGGCAAGGGGGATACTCACCGTCACACTCGTCCCATCGCCCACCACGCTGTTTATGTCGAGCCGACCGCGGTGCCGCTCGACAATATGTTTAACAATGGCCAAACCAAGCCCAGTTCCGCCTGCCGCCCTGCTACGGCCGGGATCAGTGCGATAGAAGCGCCGCGTCAGATGCGGAATATGCTCGGGCGCAATGCCTTCGCCATGATCGCGCACCGTGAGCATGGCCATATTGCGATGGCCCGAAGTTAGTGCCAGTTCGACAGGTGCATCAGACGAACCAT
>DAIQNS010000106.1:1531-7490 GCA_036788315.1 Alteraurantiacibacter sp.
ATTATCGACGAGATTGCGGACAAGTTGCTCAAGCTGGCGGTAATCGCCCAGCACCTCGATCGAGCTTTCGGGAAGAGCGAATTTCACCCGCCCGTAGCGCTCTGCTCCCGCGCCATCGCGTGCCGCCTGCATGACCAGCGGGCCAAGTTCGACCCGGTCGCGGGGTTGATCGTCTGGAAGGTCGGGCCGTCGCCGTCGACGCGCCCGCCTCGACCCGGCTGAGCGACATGAGATCATCAACCAGCGTCTGCAACCGGCGCGCTTCGCGCAAGACAGTGGAATAAAACCGCTCGACCTGCTTTGGCGGCACATTCGCGCCTTCTTCGGCAAGTGTTTCCATATAACCGATGATCGAAGCCAGCGGCGTGCGCAATTCATGGCTGGCATTGGCTACGAAATCGGTATGCGCACGGCCCACATCGGCTTCTGCAGTGCGATTGATCAGTTCGATCAGCGAATAGCGCTCGTCGATCTGCTGCAGGCTCATTTGCCAATTGCTTCTGGGGCCGGTCAGTCCCTGAACAGTCACCGTGCCGCCTTCAGGCCGCGACAGCAGATCGACGGCCATCGGATGGCGCAAGGCAACGCGGGGATCCTGCCCGATAATATGCGCACCGATCGCTTCGCGGGCATTGGCATTGGCCATGATGATCCGGCTAGTATCGACCAGCATCAACGGAAGGCTCGAATGTTCGATCAGATCGCGCAGTCCCGACTGCGTCAGTTGCACACCTTCGGGCCGCTCTTCACGAATTTCCGGGGAGGGCGGCACCACCAGCCAGAATGAAATGATCCACACGAAGGCCACACCCAGAGCAAGGCCAAGCGGCATACCGGCAAATATCAGAATGACGCAGCATGCGGTGGCAAGCATGATTCCGGCAAAGGGGATTCGGCGAGCATCCATCGGCTGCACCCATGCGGCAGATCGGCGCAATTTGCTACCGGCAATAACCCCTGCAATGGCCCGCTGCTCATGCTGCACCGGATTGCCATTCGAATGCCTGAGCAGCAGAAGGACGTGCCCGTCATCCGGCAAATTCTGCCGCGATAATGCCTGTGAGGAAAATTCGCCTCGCTGGTGACCCCTACGGGAATCGAACCCGTGTTTCAGCCGTGAAAGGGCCGCGTCCTAACCGCTAGACGAAGGGGCCGTTAGCGAGGCGAGCGGCGCACTTAGGTGGCAGCGCGCATCGGGTCAAGCCCTGCTTTTGAACAAGTGCAACAAAGCTCGCAAATCAATCGGCCCAGGCCGCATCGTCAAGGTGCAATTCCGCAGCTGGCCTTGCCCCCCAATCGTCGATCCGGGCGCGTCCCGCGAGCCACAGTTTGCGTCCACGTGCGGCGTGCAGGAGAGCCTGGCCCATGGCGCTTTCGGCGGCGCGAAAAGCCATCGCCTTGAAGCTCGCGCCGTCACTGCCGCTGACGATGAGGCGCAGATGATCGGCGCCTACAATGTCGGCCTTGACCAGCCTAACCGGCCCCACAACGACCCGTGGCCCGGGCCATCCTACGCCGAACGGCCCCGCGCGATCGAGATGATGGACCAGCTCGGGCATAAGCCCGCCGGGCGCAATCACGAGATCGACTTTCATTGTCTGACTGCCGCTTGCCTGCGCCACTGATTTTGCAAGCCTATCCTCGAGAAACTCTCCGAAAGCCTCGAGATGCTCCTGCTTGATGGTCAGGCCCGCGGCCATGGCATGTCCGCCCCCTGCGACAAGCAGGCCGGCATCCTTCGCGGCAATGATCGCAGCGCCTAGATCCACCCCGGCAATCGAGCGGCCCGAGCCCTTCCCGATGCCTTTGCTTTCATCGAGCGCAATGACGATGCCCGGCTTGCCGGTTTTTTCCTTGATGCGCCCGGCGACAATTCCGATCACGCCCGGGTGCCATCCTTGCCCTGTCACGCAGATGACGCTGCGATTGTGCTGTCCGGCAAGCTGGCTTTCGGCTGCGATCTGGACTTCGGTTTCGATGGCGCGGCGCTCTTCATTGAGCCGGGATAGCAGCGCGGCCATTTCGCGCGCCTCTTCGGGATCCTGTGTCGTCAACAGTCGCACACCCAGCGTCGCTTCGCCCACACGTCCGCCCGCATTGATGCGCGGCCCCAGCGCAAAGCCGCAATCGCTTGCCTTGGGCGCGGCCTTGAGCCGGCTGGCATCGATAAGCGCAGCCATGCCGATGTTCTCGCGCCGCGCCATGACCTTGAGCCCCTGCGCGACAAAGGCCCGGTTCAGCCCTCTGATCGCGGCCACATCGGCCACGGTGCCGAGCGCCACAAGATCGAGCAGCGACTTGAGATCGGGCTCGGCCCGGTCCTTGAAGAAGCCGCGCTGGCGAAGTGTCCTGAGGACGGCCACAGCGAGCAGGAAAGCCACGCCGACAGCAGCGAGATGGCGATGCGAGGCGGCAATGTCGTTCTCATCAAGCCGATTGGGATTTACGAGGGCGAAAGTTCGGGGAAGTTCGGGCGAGCACTTGTGATGATCGACCACGATAACATCGACCCCGACATCATGTGCCATTTGCAAGGCTTCATGCGCCATCGCTCCGCAATCGACCGTCACAATCAGGCTCGACCCGCCTTTGCCCAGCCGCACCAGCGCTTCCCCGCTCGGGCCGTATCCTTCGAGGAGACGGTCAGGAATGTAATGCTCGGCAGCGAGCCCCAGCATGCGCAACAGCAGGATCATGAGCGCCGCACTGGTTGCGCCATCGACGTCGTAATCGCCGTAAATGGTCACCTTCTCTTGCGCGATGACGGCTTCGCAAATGCGCTCTGCCGCGCGGTCCATATCGCGAAATTCGGACGGATCGGGAAGGAACTCGCGCAAGGAGGGGCGCCGGTGGCGGTCAAGATCTTCACGGGCAACCCCGCGCGAGAGCAAAAGCTGGGTGAGGATGTCGTCTTCGAGCCCGGCGATCCCGCCGCCCACTTCCATATTGCCGCCGCGCCATTGCCACGCCTTGCCGCCGAGCGACTGTTCCACATCAAGGACAGCTGTCAGTGTTGCCATGCGTAAGCGATTATCCGAATAGGTTGGACAGGGATAGCATGTTAACAGATGCTATCGACAAGGTTTCAGCGTTTTTCTTGTGTCATTGTGGACCACGCTGAACGCCGAACTGGCGGAGTGATGGACTGGATCTAGAAGCGCTTTCGTTCCAGAAGAACGAAAGTCTGGACAAAGGGGCTTTGACGATCGCAAGCGCGAAACATAGCGTGGAGGATCACGAGTTTTCGGCGGTATCCTTGTTGTTCGCGCCCGGCGGCAGACCCACCGTCGCGGCGATCGCTGCTCTTGCGCGAGAGACGGACCGCTTTTCGATCAGCCACAATCCGCAAGCGAGCGCAGACAGTCCAGCGCATGGCGAGGATATCTGGCTCGAGCTCAACGCGCTGGGCCTGACTTTCGATCTTACCGGGCTGGCACCTGGTCAGGACCGGCATTTGCCGGAGGCAGTCCACCTTTACGGCCTGGGGGAAGACTTCGCGCCCGCGCGCTTTGAGGTGGTCACACTCGCGCCGGGGCCGCATCTTCTGGGCGGAGGGCTGCTGTTGCCGGTCGTGCGAACACTCGCATGGCTTGGCACTTTGCTCACGCAATTGCCGCAGATCGCGGCGGTGGCATGGCATCCGGCGCGCTCGTTCAGCGAGCCTGTCTATTTCCGCACCAGCGTGCTCGCTTGGATTGATGGCGGGGCATTCCCAGGGTTGGGGCTTACCGCGCTGGCACCGACCCCTGCCGGCGGGCTGCAAAGCGAAGGGCTTTCGGTCTTCACAGGGCAGGAACTCGAACTCTCGCCCGAACTCGTTCCCGACAAAGCGGAGGGATCGAAGATTGCGCTGCGACTGCTGCACTGGATGATCGAACATGGCCGTGTGACTGAGAGCCAGCTCCTGACCGGTCCATCGGGCGAAGCCTTGCGCGTCGAACTTAGCGCGGGCGGAGACGTTGTGAAGGTGTTAAGAAACGCGCATTAGTCTGGTGTGTAATGACGGCTTCAGCCTTGAACATGGGTCCGCGCGAGAAGCTGGCATTCCGTGCCGTGAACCGGCGCGGCCAACCTGGCTACATGGCCGCCATGCAGCGCCATCACCTCTTGCCGCTGCAACTTCGCGCGCGCAAATGTTTCGCCCTGATGCTCGCGGACATGCATTGGGACGCAGTCGGATATGATGACTTCCGTTTCAACGGTCTGCTTTTGCCCACCAGCGACAAACTCGCGATCGATCTTGGGCTGCCGCTTCATCGCGGGCCGCACCGTATCTACAATGAAGTGGTATCCCAGCGTATCGGTCAGATCGAAGCCGGCTGGGCGGGGCGGTGCTGGCATCGGCCCGAGGAGGCGAGGGCCGAAGCCCAGATGCGGCTGAGATTGCTACAAAGGGCCTTGCGACGGCGATTGCTCGAACCGGGGCGCAAACGCATCCTCCTCAACCGCAATGATCCGCTCGGCACCGGAGTGGATTTCAGCTTTCTGGATGCCATGGCCGATGCGCTCTGGGCAGCAACAGACGGCATCGCAGCAGAATAGGTCAGGCCGCTTTCTCGAAGCTCGGCCATTCGCGGCGCAGGGCAGCAAGGCGCAAATGCGGTTCGGGCGTCAGACGCAAGCGCCGCTCAAGCCTGCGCGAAGCTTCCCCCAGCTCTGCTTCGCCGAAATTCGCAGCAACACCTGCAAGCTTGTGCAAATCGCCAGTCAGCCGGTCCCAGTCGACGGCTTCGGGATCGTCCTCGAGGAAGCGCCGCATGATCGAGAACACATCGCCCTTGCGATCGCGGTAGCGCCCTTCAAGCCCTCTGGTTACCGGATCGAGCGCGAATTCCTGCGCAATTTCGGCTTCCGGCGCGATCTGGATTTGCAACCGCTCATCGTCCGGAAAACAGCGCGCGAGTTCACGCGCGAGCGCAAATGTCGTCACCGGCTTGCCAAGATGCGATTGCATTCCGGCTTTGCGGCACGCCTCGATATCGTCGGGGTAACAATTGGCGGTCAGCGCGATGATCGGCAGCTTGTCTGGATGATAGCCCAGCTTGCGCAAGCGGCGGGTTGCTTCAAGGCCGTCCACGTCAGGCATCTGAACATCCATCAGGATAGCGTCGAAGGATTCGCCGTTCCGCGCCGCTTCCTCGACCGCATTGACTGCTTCCTCGCCGTTTTCCACCAGCTTTGCCTCGAGCCCGAGCGAGGACACCATTGCGAAGATGAGCTGCTGATTGATCGCATGGTCTTCAGCAATCAGAAGGCGGGCACCTTTGAGGTGGGTAAGCGCTGGCAAGGTGCGGTCGCGTTCATGCGTGGCGACACGCGAGCTTGCCGAGACCCTACGCAGAGGCAGGCGGACGGTGAAATTCGTGCCTACGCCGGGCTTGGAATGCACAGCGATCGTACCGTCCATCATCGCCACAAGCTGATTACTGATCGTCAGGCCAAGGCCCGAGCCACCCTGACGCCGCGCGGCTGAGCTTTCTTCCTGCGTAAAGGGCAGGAAAATCGCCTCAATGCGCGATTGCTCGATACCGATGCCGGTATCGATGACCGAAATGAGCAGATGGCGCCCGATTGAGGAATTCTCGACCCGCGCTTCAACATCAATGCCGCCAATATCGGTAAATTTCACGGCATTGCCGACAAGATTGAGAATGATCTGGCGCAGGCGCAAGGCATCGAGTTCGACCAGATCGGGCACTGCATCATCGACCCACACGCCCAGCGAAAGGTTCTTCGATCGCGCCAGCGGCTCGAGCAATTTTGCCGCTTGCCGCAGTTTCTGTCGGATATCGGTCGGCTCGTAATTGATCCGCAGCTGGCCCGATTCGATTTTCGCGACATCGAGAATGTCGTTCAGCAGACGCATCATCGCGCGGCCGGAGTCGGCTATAAGCTGGACATGGCCGCGCTGATCGTCGGGCATGTCCGATTCGAGGAGCAATTCGGTGAAGCCGATCAC
>DAIQNS010000107.1:0-5839 GCA_036788315.1 Alteraurantiacibacter sp.
ATCCATTACCACAAGAGATCAGCGTGAATATCTGATTCCCAACGAAAATCTGATGATCAATCAGGTGGAAAACTGGTCCTATTCGAGCCGGGAAGTGCGCGTTCAGGTCCATGTCGGTGTTTCATACAGCTGCGATATGAAACTGGTGCAGGAGCTTATGCTGGAAGCGGCGCGCTCGTGCAATCGTGTGCTCGATGAACCCAAGCCCAGCGTCTGGATGAGCGAATATGGCGATTCAAGCGTCAATTTCACCATTCATTGCTGGATCACGGACCCCGAATTGGGCGTCGGCAATATCCGCTCCGATGTGCTCAACAAGTTGTGGGATCTGTTCGCCGAAAACGGGGTCGAGATCCCCTTCCCTCAGCGCGACATCAATTTGCGTGACAATCAACAGTTCCAGCAGCTGGTCGCCGCCATCGCGCAAAGGGTGGAGAAGAAGCCCGAATAAAGCTCACCTAGTCGCGCCCCAAAGCATTCTCACTGGCGCGTTTGCGGGCATCCGGCCATGTGTGCCCCCATGGCAGATAGCACCGCAGATATTGGCACCATTTTTCTCGTAGGCGCAGGGCCGGGCGATCCCGATCTGTTGACGCTGCGCGCCGCGCGGCTGATCGAGAACGCGGCCCTGATCGTGCATGACGGGCTGGTCGATCCCGCGATCCTTGCGATGGCGCGGCCCGGTGCGCGGCTGATCTCGGTTGCCAAGCAGCGCGCGCGCCACACCTTGCCGCAAGAGGATATCAACGCGCTCCTGATCCGCGAAGCACGCGCAGGGCGCAATGTCGTGCGCCTCAAGGGCGGCGATCCCTTCGTGTTCGGGCGCGGCGGCGAGGAAATGGAAGAGGCGCTGGCCGCAGGTGTGCGCGTGGAAATCGTGCCTGGAATTTCGGCTGCCAATGGCGCTGCCGCCGCCGCGCGCATTGCCCTCACGCACCGCGATGCCGCCAGCATCGTCAGCTTTGTTGCAGGCCAGTGCAAGGGGCTTGCCGAACAGAACTGGGCGGGCCTTGCCGGAGCGGGGCGCACGCTGGTGATCTACATGGGCGTGAAGACTGCCCCGCAAATTGCTGAAAAGCTGATGGAAGATGGCCTTGCGCCGGACATGCCGCTGGCTGTCATCGAGAACGCGGCGCGGCCGCAGATGCGCGTTCTGCGCGGGCCGCTTGCCGGCCTTGCCGATCTGGTGGCGCGCGAGAATGTCATCAGCCCCGCCCTTATCATCATCGGCGAAGTGACCGCGCGCGAGAACGCCGCTGTCCGCGCCTTCGCACAGGAGCTTCAAGCGTGATCATCCTTACAGGAAATGACCTCAAGACCGGCGCGGTCGTCTGGTGGGACGGCCAGGATTGGTCGCTCCATGTCGAAGAGGCCGTGGACGTGGGCGAGGAAGGCGAGGCCATCATCGCCCGCGAAGACGCCGCGCGCCGCGTCAATGCCGCCTATGCTATCGAAGCCACGCAGACCGAGAACGGCCCGCGTCCTGCACATATCAAGGACCGCGTGCGCGCATTGGGCCCGACCGTCCGCCCCGACCTCACATTGAAACCCGCGCAGCCCGATGCGCTCAACTGGGTAATCTAGAATGTATCAGTACGACAAATACGACCAGGCGATGGTCGATGCCCGCGTGGCCGAGTTCCGCGATCAGGCGCAGCGCCGTCTCGATGGCAAGCTGACCGAGGACCAGTTCAAGCCCTTGCGGCTGATGAACGGGCTCTATCTGCAACTCCACGCCTACATGCTGCGCGTCGCGGTGCCCTATGGCACGCTGTCCTCCGCGCAGATGCATGCGCTGGCCGATATCGCGGACAAATATGATCGCGGCTATGGCCATTTCACCACGCGGCAGAACATCCAGTACAACTGGATCAAGCTCGAAGATGCCGGCGACATTCTTGCCGATCTGGCTGCAGTGGAAATGCATGCGATCCAGACGAGCGGCAATTGCATCCGCAATATCAGCTCGGATCATTTTGCCGGTGCGGCGAAGGACGAACTGGTCGATCCGCGCCCCTACGCCGAATTGCTGCGCCAATGGTCGAGCTTCCATCCCGAGTTCATGTATCTGCCGCGCAAGTTCAAGATCGCGGTGATTGCCTCACAGACGGACCGTGCGGCCATGCGCCTGCACGATATCGGCATCAATATTGTCAGGAACGATGCAGGCGAAATCGGCGCGGCCTTCTATGTCGGCGGCGGCATGGGCCGCACCCCGATGATCGCGCCGCTGATCCGCGAATTCGTACCGCTTGATCAGCTGATCACCTATTCCGAGGCGTGCCTGCGCGTCTACAACCGCTACGGGCGGCGCGACAACAAGTACAAAGCGCGCATCAAGATCCTCGTCCACGAGCTGGGCGCAGAGGAATATGCCCGGCAGGTTGAAGAAGAATTCGCGCATCTGCTCGATCAGGGGGTGGAGCCGCCGTTCGCCGAACTCGCGCGGATCAAGGAATATTTCGCCGATCCTGCCTTCGCAGCCGATTTGCCCGCCGAGACGGATGAGAGCAATCCCGACTTCATTGCCTGGGCGCACCAGAACACGCATCCGCACAAGGCGCCGGGTTATGTCAGCGCGGTGATCAGCCTCAAACCCGTCGGCGGCATTCCCGGCGATGCCACCGCAGCGCAGATGCATCTGATGGCCGAACTGGCGAAGAACTACAGCTTCGACGAATGCCGCGTGATGCACACGCAGAACATCGTCCTGCCGCATGTCCGGATCGCCGATCTTCCCGCCTTGTGGCAGAAGCTGGCAGAGGCAGGGCTTGCCGCGCCCAATCTCGACACGATCGAGGATATCATTGCGTGCCCGGGCCTGGATTATTGCAGCCTTGCAAATGCCCGCTCGATCCCGGTGTCGCAGCGCATTTCCGAACGCTTTGCCGCCAAGGGCCGGACGCATGAGCTGGGCCAGCTGAAGCTGAAGATTTCGGGCTGCATCAATGCCTGCGGGCATCATCACGCGGGCCATATCGGCATTCTGGGCGTCGACAAGAAAGGCACCGAGAATTACCAGCTGCTGCTCGGCGGGAGCGAGGCCGAGGATGTCAGCCTCGCCAAGATCACCGGACCGGGCTTCGATGAGGCGGGCATTGTCGATGCCGTCGAAAAAGTCACCGATCTCTACATTGCCGAGCGGCACGACGGGGAACGCTTCCTCGATACCTATCGCCGCCTCGGCATGAACCCGTTCAAGGAGGCGCTTTATGGCTGATCCTGTTCGCCCGGCGCAGCTTGGCAAAGGCCCCGATGCAGTACAATTCCGCTTCCGCGATGATGAGGCAGTCGATCACCCTGCGGTGACCGTCGACAGCTTTCTCGACCAGTCCAACGCCGCCGCCGTGCGCATTGAGCCGGGCGATGATACGCGCGCGCTCTTGCCGCATCTCGGCCGGATTGCTCTGGTCGAAGTCAATTTCCCCGTCTTTGGCGACGGGCGCGGCTATTCCGCCGCGCGGATCCTGCGCGAAGCGGGCTACACCGGTGAATTGCGCGCGATTGGCGATGTACTCGTCGATCAGCTTTCCAGTCTGCGCCGCTGCGGTTTCGATGCTTTCGCGCCCGACAAGCCGCTCGATCCCGATGCCGCGGACAAGGCTTTCGCGACCTGGCCGCACGATTACCAGGCGGCCGCCGACAAGGCCGTCCCGATCTGGAACCTGCGTCATGGGTGAAGTAGCCCGCCGGATCGACCGCATCGAGACTGCCCCCGCCTTCACGCAAGCCGATTGCGACGCACTCAATGCGCGTTTCGCAGGCATCGATGCAGGCACGATGCTGGCGACACTGTTTGCCGAGGACGCCTTGGGCAAGGTTGCGGTCGTCTCCAGCTTCGGCACTGAAAGCGCGGTGCTGCTGCATCTGGTGGCGCAGGCGGACAAGGATATTCCGGTGATCTTCGTCGATACGATGAAGATGTTCCCCGAAACGCTCGCCTATCGCGACACGCTGATCGAAACGCTCGGCTTCAGCGATTCGCGGCTCGTGCAGCCCAAGCCCGAAGTGATCGCCGCCAAGGATGAAACCGGCCTCAGATGGTCCTACGATCCCGATGGCTGCTGCGATATTCGCAAGGTCGAGCCGCTCGCGCGCGCCAAGCATGGTCTCGACGCCTGGATTTCCGGGCGCAAGGCGTTTCAGAGCCAGACCCGCGCCAATCTGCCACGATTCGAGGTCGAGGACGGGCGGTTGAAGATCAACCCGCTGGGCGATTGGGTGAAGGATGATCTCGAAGCCTATTTCGAAGAGCACGATCTGCCGCGCCATCCGTTGGAATCGCAAGGCTATCTTTCGGTCGGCTGCGCGCCGTGCACGAGCAAGGTGAAGCCGGGCGAAGACCCGCGCGCCGGGCGCTGGCGCGGCTGGGACAAGACCGAATGCGGCATCCATACGCCCAACGGCTCCGAGGATGACGCTAATCAGAGCGATCTTCCTCCAGGTTTTGAACCAGCTTTCTAACGTTTTGAAGGGGTTAAAGCCTCTGTTGCGCAGGACGCAACACATGGTGCATTTAAGTCGTTTGTGCTGCACCGCACAACTCCGCATAGGCAACAGGCCTTTCAGGCATCCTCTCCCAAGACTTTCATGGCCCGGTTGGCAACGACCGGGCCTTTTTTTGCCTCAGAGCCAGCCCTGCTCGCGATACCATGTCGCAGTGGCACAAAGCCCTTCGCGCGTCGCAATGCGCGGCTTCCAGATTTCGCCCGGTACCGCCTTCTCGGGCGCACTTACCCAGTCGGGATGGCTCATGTAGCTTGCCCGATCGGGCGTGAGCTTGGCCTTGTCGCCGCGCAGCATCCGGTCAAGCCGCGCCGCGCCCGCCAGCACGCTTCTGGGCAAGGCAGGTGCCCACACCTTGCGGCCCATCGCCGCGCCAATCGCCGCAGCAAGCTCGTCATGCGGCCAGCCTGCGGGGCGGCCATCGTCAGGCTCGAAAACACGGCGGGAAACGCTCTCGCTTCCCGGCAGAAGATCAAGCAGTAGCCGTGCCAGATCATCAACATGGATGATCGAGGCGCGGCCCCTTGGCGGCATCGGCATCACGTGGAAACGCGCAGCCCTGAACAGATCAAGCATTTCGCCATCGCGTGGGCCGTAGATCGCCGGGGGCCGAACGATCGTCCAGTCCAGGGTGCATGCGCTGACGAGCTCTTCCGCTGCGCGCTTGGAATGGCCATAGTCTGACAGCGCAGGCTCACGCGCGGCAAGCGAGGAAACGCACACGAAACGCGGCACCCGCGCCGAGATGGCCGCATCAAGCACAGTCCGCGTCCCGTCCACATTGCCCGCAGCAAAGCCGGCCTTGTCGGGCGCATTCACCACCCCTGCAATATGCAACACGGCATCCGCGGCGCACACCAGTTCAGCCAGCGCCGCTTGATCCGCCAGATCGCCGCTTACCCAATTCACGCCCGCGTATGGCGCCTGCTCGCGCCGGGTGAGCGCGCGCACCGCAAGCCCGCGCCGCGCCGCTTCATCGAGCACGGCCTGCCCGACAAATCCTGTTGCGCCGGTAATGGCTACGATCACAGCAGGACCAGATGATCGCGGTGGATTACGGCGGCGCGCGGCGCATAGCCGAGCACCGCTTCGTGGCTCTCGCTGCGCAGCCCCTTGATCACCTCGATTTCTTGCGAGGTATACTCGGCAAGCCCTTGGGCAAGCGCTCTTCCTTGCGCATCGCGAACGCCCACAGGATCGCCGCGCTCGAATGTCCCCTCGACTGCGAGGATGCCGGTTGCGAGCACGCTGCTGCCTTTGGCCAGCGCCATGGCACAGCCTGCATCGACCACCAGCGCGCCTGCCATCTTCTGCCGCCCGCCAAGCCATGCCT
>DAIQNS010000107.1:5849-7465 GCA_036788315.1 Alteraurantiacibacter sp.
CGCGCTCGGCAATCTGCGCGGCAAGCAGTTTGGACGTCATTCCGCCCGAGCCCATGCCCGAACTTGACCCCGCGCTTGCCATCGCGTGCACCGCTTCGGTGACGCCTTCGATCAGCGGAATGAGCTGTGCGTCGGAATCGCGCGGATCGCGGTCGTACAGGCCATCGACATCGGACAGGAGCGCGACACAATCCGCCCGCGCCGCCTGCGCCACGCGCGCGGCCAGCCGGTCATTGTCGCCAAAGCGTATTTCCTCGGTGGCTACCGAATCGTTCTCATTGATCACCGGCACCGCGCCCGCTTTCAGCAAGGTCGAGATGGTCGCCGCGGCATTGAGATAGCGCCTGCGCCCTTCGAGATCTTCGAGCGTGAGCAGCAATTGTGCTGCAGTCAGCCCCTCGTCCGCGAGCAGTTCGGACCACAATCCGGCGAGCACGATCTGCCCTACCGCTGCGGCGGCCTGCGCATCGGCGAGGCTAGCGCGTCCGCCGCCGGGCAGGCCGAGCTTCGCGGCGCCCAGCGCAATCGCGCCTGAACTCACCACGATCACCTGCTGCCCGCGCGCCCGCGCTTCGGCCACTTCGCCCGCGAGCGCGGCAAGCCATTGCCGGCGCGGCGTGCCATCGCGACCCACGAGCAGCGACGAGCCGACCTTGAGCACCAGCACGGGCGCCTTGGCGGGATCGGCCATATCGGGAAGCGCAGCAATCATGACAGATCGCCCCTAGCGCCTCAATCGAGCGGTGACCACGGTTTGTCTTCGATCGGCGCTTCGCTGTCCTCGACAAGCGCCTTTCCAGGCGTCTCGGTGGCGGTTTGCGCGGGGAGATATTCGAGCACGGCATCAAGCAGCGCGTCGATCCCCGCGCCCGTCGCGCCCGATATGGGGTAGACCTCGTCAGCGCCGGCCGCTTTCAATTCCGCGGAAAATGCCGCCGCCAATTCGGCATCTGCCAGATCGAGCTTGTTGAGCGCAACGAGCCGTGCCTTGTCCTCAAGCCCCGCGCCATAGGCTTCAAGCTCGTGTTCGACCACTTGCATCGCTTCGACCGGATCGGTGCCGTTAATGTCGATCAGGTGGATCAGCACGCGGCACCGCTCGATATGGCCAAGGAAGCGGTCGCCAATCCCCGCGCCGTCGGCTGCCCCTTCGATCAGGCCGGGAATATCCGCGATGACAAACTCGCGCGCCTTGTGCCGCACCACGCCCAGCTTGGGCACGAGCGTGGTGAAGGCATAATCGCCAACCTTGGCCCGGGCATTCGAGACGGCATTGATGAAAGTCGATTTGCCCGCATTGGGCAAACCCAGAAGGCCCACATCGGCAAGCAGCTTGAGGCGCAGCCAGACCCACAATTCCTGCCCGGGCTCGCCCGGTTGGTGCTGACGCGGAGCGCGGTTGGTCGAGGTCTTGTAGGACGCGTTGCCTCGCCCGCCCATGCCGCCTTCCAGCAAGACGACGCGCTGGCCCACTGTGGTGAAATCGGCGAGCACCGTCTCGCGGTCCTCATCGAGCACCTGCGTGCCTAGCGGCACCTTGATGACAAGTTCTTTCGCCGAGGCGCCAGTGCGGTCCCGGCCCATGCCATGCCCGCCGCGCGGCGCCTTGAAATGCT
>DAIQNS010000108.1:0-7439 GCA_036788315.1 Alteraurantiacibacter sp.
CATGACACCAGGGGAATTTGCCGAGGATATCAGAAAAACGCGCGAGGTTCTGGAAGATCTTACCGGGCAGCGCGTGATCGGTTATCGCGCGCCGAGCTTCTCGATCGACAAGCGCAACCTATGGGCATTCGACGAGCTTGCCGCACAGGGCTACCTTTATTCGAGCAGTGTCGCGCCTGTCACGCATGATCATTATGGCTGGGCCGAGGCGCCGCGCTTTGCCTTCAGACCCATTGCGGGTGCCTCGTTGATCGAGCTTCCCGTGACCACCGCGATGTTCGGGGGTAAGCGCCTTGCGGCAGGGGGCGGCGGATTTTTCCGCGTCTTGCCCTATGGTTTCAGCCGGTGGGCAATCCGGCAGGTCAATCGCCGCGAAGGCCGGCCCGCGATGTTCTATTTCCACCCATGGGAAATCGACCCCGGGCAGCCGCGCGTGGCCGGCGCGCCAATCAAATCGCGCCTCAGGCATTATGCCAATCTTGAACGAATGGCGGGGAAACTGCGGCAATTGGTGGATGAATTCAACTGGGGCCGGGTAGACCAGATCGCGCAGGACGAGGCGATACGGCTCGAGATGGAAATGCGCCAGAGGGCATGAACATGCCGTTTGCCTTGACAAGTGCAACTGTGCGCGAGGCCGATTTGCGCCGGGCGGACGAAGTGCGGCGGATCGAGGAATTCGTCGCACAGGCGGGCGGTTCGCTGTTTCATCGTCCCGCATGGCTGCTCGCGGTCGAACAAGGCACCGGGCAACGCGCGGCGGGTTTGCTTGCCGAAAGCGGCGGAAGGATCACGGGCTGGCTTCCGCTGACGCTCGTTCATTCGCCGATCTTCGGTCGCGCGCTTGCTTCAAGCGGGTTTGCAGTGGAAGGCGGCGTGCTTGGCGCAGATCCGGCAACAGGCCAGATGCTGTGCCGTGCGGCACAGGAACTGGCCGGGCGCTGGTGCTGCGATACGATCGAACTTCGCGGCGGATTTGCACCGCAAGGCTGGACAATCACCACCGAAAGCCATTGCGGCTTTGTCGCCCCGCTTGCCGCAGATGATGAGGCGCAATTGAACGCAGTGCCGCGCAAGCAGCGTGCCGAAGTCCGTAGGAGCCTGACAAATCCGCTGGAGATCACGGTGGGCCGCGGGGAAGCAGAGCGCGCGGCGCATTACGCCGTTTATGCCGAAAGCGTGCGCAATCTGGGGACGCCGGTTTTCCCGCGCAGCCTGTTTGATGCCGCCATGGATGTGCTCGATGCCGATATTCTTACCGTGCATCACGAAGGACGGCCTGCCGCCAGCGTGTTGTCCTTCTATCACGATGGCGCTGTGATGCCGTATTGGGGCGGGGGCACCGCGGCTGCACGGCAGCTGCGCGCGAACGACCGCATGTATTACGCGCTGATGTGCCATGCTCGGGAGCGGGGCTGCAACCGCTTCGATTTCGGCCGCAGCAAGACAGGTAGCGGCGCCTATGCCTTCAAGAAGAATTGGGGCTTTGTGCCAGAGCCGCTGTCCTATGCGAGCTGGACCGCGCCGGGCTGCGCTGTGCGCGATGCCAATCCCAACAGCGAGCGGCACCAGGCGCGCATTGCCCTTTGGAAAAAGCTGCCGCTAAGCATTGCCAATCGCCTCGGTCCGCTGATCGCGCGGGGGCTGGGATGAGCGGGGACATTCTCTTCCTGGCGCACCGGATACCGTTTCCGCCTGATCGCGGCGACAAGATTAGGTCGCACCATATTCTCAAGGCAATCGCCGGCCTTGCACGGGTTCATGTCGGCTGCCTGTCAGAGAGCAGGCAGGATGCAGCGCATGAACCTGCCTTGGGCGAAATCGCGGCGAGTTACTGGATGCCCCCGCGCACAAAGCCACTGGCAGTTGCCGGGCTTGAGGCGGTGTTGCGCGGAAAGTCTGTCAGCATCACCGCGTTTCATGATTCCTCGCTTGCGCGCTGGGTCGAACAAGTCATTGCGGCACATGAAATCGAGACGATCTATGTTTTTTCGGGGCAAATGGGCCAATACATTCCGCCTGACTTTAAGGGCCGGGTGGTGCTCGATCTGGTCGATGTCGATTCAGCAAAGTTCGAAGCTTACGCGCGCCAATGCAGCGGCGTGAAGAAATGGCTTTACGAGCGGGAGGCGCGGTTACTTGCCAATTTAGAGCGGGCACTTGTCAAACGGGCTGATGCAACACTTCTGGTAAGCACGGCGGAAGCGGATTTGCTGCGCGAGCGCGTTGGCAAGGTGGGCGTCATATCGGCGCTCGGCAATGGCATTGATTGCAAGGTATTTTCACCAGAGTGCGCCGCGCAGGAGGCGTCGCCCTATCCCGGGGCAGGGCCGCATTTTGTATTCACTGGGCAAATGGATTATCCGCCCAATTGCGATGCTGTCATCCGTTTTGCCACGAAGATACTTCCCGCAATTCGCGCAGCTTGCCCCTCGGCGCAATTCCATATCGTGGGCCGCGCGCCGCTGCCTGAAGTCAAGCGATTGGCTGACCTGGCGCTGGTGAGCGTGCATGGCGAAGTGCCCGACATGCGGCGCTATCTGGCGCATGCGGATCAGGTTGTGGTTCCGCTGACCATCGCGCGCGGTGTCCAGAACAAGGTGCTCGAAGCCATGGCGATGGCGCGCGCGGTTCTACTTTCACCCGAAGCCGCAACCGGGATCGCCGCGCGCCATGGCGAGCATTTCGTCATCTGCGAAACCGACGCAGCCTTTGTCGAAGCGGCGCTCAGTCTGATCGACTGGCCCGAAGATCTGGCCACACTGGAGAAGCAGGCGCGGGAGTGCGTTTGCACGACAATGAGCTGGCCCGCCGCGCTCGCGCCCTTGCCGGCCTTGATTGGCCTTGTGCGCGAGGAGGGACAGCTTCGCATAGGTGAGCAGCGCAATGCAGCCTGAGGCCATTTCGCCCCGGCACGCGCTGATTGCCGAGCGGATCGCGCCGCATTGGCGATTACCGCTGCTACGCCTTGCGCTAGTCTGGGCGCTTTTGCTGATCATGTTTGCGCCTGATTGGGCCGACATGGTGATGCAGTGGTGGAACAGCTCGACCTATAATCACATCCTGTTCGTGCCGCTGATCATTGGCTGGCTGATCGCGCAACGTGCAGGCGAACTCGCGCGGCTGACCCCGCAGGCTTGGTGGCCGGGGCTTGCAGGAGTGGCAGGGGCGCTGTTCATCTGGTTCCTGGGCAATATCTCGGGCCTTGCGACCGCGAGCCATCTGGGCGCAGTTCTGATGCTCCAGACTTCTGCGATTGCACTCCTTGGTCCGCGGATTTCCGCTGCGCTCCTGTTTCCGCTCGCTTACGGGCTGTTTCTCGTGCCGATTGGTGATGAATTGGTGCCTGCCTTGCAGATGATCACGGCTTTCCTCACGATTGCGCTGACCGAGGCTTCGGGCATTCCTGCGATCATCGATGGGGTGTTCATCGATACCCCCGCAGGCCTGTTCGAAGTTGCAGAGGCGTGCTCGGGGGTCAAATTCCTCGTGGCCATGGTGGCTCTGGGCACGCTGGTGTCACATGTCTGTTTCCGCAATTGGTGGCGACGCGCTGCCTTCATGGCGCTCGCGATCGTGCTACCGATCCTTGCCAATGGCGTCCGCGCATGGGGCACGATCTATATCGCCCAAAGTCAGGGCATCGCTTTTGCCGAAGGGTTCGATCACATATTCTATGGCTGGGTGTTCTTCGCGCTCGTCATGACGGCATTGCTCGGGATGGGGTGGAAATTCTTTGACCGTCACATCGATGATCCTTTCATCGATGCTGCGAAGATCGAAGCCATGCCGCTGTTGAACTGGCTTGAGCGGTTCGGCGGCCATGGCTGGCGCGTTTTCGCTGCGGTTTGCGCGCTGGTTGCGGGCATCGTGCTATGGGCAGGTACTGCGCGCACCATCGAGGCAGCCGTACCTGCACAAATCAGCCTGCCGCAGGTCGATGGCTGGAGCCGCGCCCAGGATAGTTCGCCCTATGTGTGGGAACCGCGCATGGGCGGCGCAGATCACAAGCTTATCGGCACTTACCGCGATGCTAAAGGGCGCGAGGTCACACTCGCCTATGCGCTTTATGCAGCGCAGGATGACGGGCGCGAGGCAGGAGCCTTTGGTGAGGGGGCATTGCCTCCTGATACACAGTGGCGCTGGGTATCTCAGGCAGATGCGATTGCTGGCGGCGCGGGCGACCGCTTGCTGGCGCTCGGCACCCATGAGCGAGTGGCCTACACTTGGTATCGGCATGGCGACTGGACCGGAAGCAGCAAGCTGCGCCTCAAGCTCGGCAATATGCGCGACCGCGCGCTTCTCTCGGTGCAACCGACATCGAAGCTGATCATCTCGGCGGCCGACAACAACGCTCAACAGGGCGAGCAGGCAGTGGCGGATTTCGTCGCTGCGCTCGGCCCCCTCGGGCCGTGGATGGACCGCGTAGGCGGCAAGGACCAATAGCAGCACATGTGCGGGATTGCCGGGATCTTTCATTGCGGCCCCATCGCGCCGGTCGATCCCGCCCGGGTCGAACGCATGTGCGATGTGCTCGCGCACCGCGGGCCAGACGGTTCGGGCGTGTGGACGGCGCCCGGCGTGGGGCTGGGGCACCGCCGGTTGTCGATCATCGATGTGGCAGGCTCGCCGCAGCCGATGCATTCCGCCGATGAACGCTGCGTGCTCACCTTCAACGGCGAGATTTACAATTTTCGTGAATTGCGCAGCCAACTGAGGGCGCGCGGCGCGAAGTTCCGCACCGAGGGCGACAGCGAAGTGATCCTTGCCGCGTGGGCCGAATGGGGCGAGGATTGCGTGCGCCACCTGAATGGCATGTTTGCCTTTGCAATTTACGACCGCAAGGATCGCACGCTGTTCCTGGCGCGCGACCGGTTCGGCGTGAAACCGCTGTTCATGGCGCAGCTCAGCGATGGCTCAATTGCCTTCGCGTCTGAACTCAAGGGGCTGCTGGCGCACCCGCTACTGCCGCGCGAAATCGATCCGCTGGCAATCGAGGATTACATGACCTGGGGCTATGTGCCCGATACACGCTCAATCCTCAAAGGGGTCGAGAAACTGCCTGCAGGCCATACGCGCCTGCTCCGTCACGACACCCCGCCTGCGCCGCCGCAGCGCTACTGGGACATCTCTTTCGAAGCGCGCCACAGGGGCACTGCGCGCGATCTTGAAGCTGAACTTGTGCACCATCTTGAGGAGGCGGTCACATCGAGGATGATCTCCGATGTGCCGCTGGGCGCCTTCCTTTCGGGCGGTGTGGACAGTTCGAGCGTGGTGGCGATGATGGCGCGGCACAGTGATACGCCGGTTCGCACGTGCTCAATCGGTTTCGATGTCGAAAGCGCAGACGAGACATCACACGCCGAGGAAGTCGCGCGGCTGTTCGGCACCGATCATGCCGCGCGCAAGGTCAGTGCAGACCAGTTTGACGCGATAGACCGGCTTGCCGGCATGTTCGATGAACCTTTCGCCGATGCCTCGGCCTTGCCCACTTTGCGCGTGTGCGAACTGGCGCGCGAGAGCGTTACGGTGGCGCTATCTGGCGATGGCGCGGACGAAGCCTTGGCCGGATACCGCAGGCAGGTTTTCCATCACCGCGAGGAGCAATTGCGCGGGATGATCCCTGCAGGGGTGCGCAGCAATGTGCTCGGCCCGCTCGCGCGCCTCTACCCCAAGGCCGACTGGGCGCCGCGACCCTTGCGCGCCAAATCCACGCTGCTCTCGCTCGCTGGGTCGGGATCACGCGGATATGCTCGCGCCCTCTCGGTCATTCCTCCTGAGTTGCGCCTAGGTCTTTACGGCAATGATTTGCGCGCGAGCCTTGGTGAATACCGCGCCGAAGATGCTGTCGTTGCGCTGATGGACAATGCGCCTGCACGTTCGGGCCTCGACCGGGCGCAATATGCCGACCTCAAGTTCTGGCTACCCGGCGATATTCTCACCAAGGTCGACCGCACGAGCATGGCAGTGGGCCTTGAAGCGCGCGAGCCGCTGCTCGATCACCGGCTTGTCGAATTTGCGGCGGCCTTGCCCGAGGATCTGCGTGTACGCGGCAAGCAGGGCAAATGGCTCCTCAAGAAAGCGATGGAGCCGCAATTGCCCCGTCATATTCTCTACCGGCCCAAGCAAGGCTTCGTCACGCCGATCGCGCAATGGTTTCGCGGCCCGTTGGCGCAGCAAGCGCGCGGCATCGCCAGGGGCGCGGCTTTGGCGAAAACAGGGTGGTTCGACAACGATGTTCTCGCCAATCTGGCAGAGAACCACATCGCCGGGCGCGCGGACAATTCGCGCATACTGTGGCAGCTCTTGATGCTCGACCGCTCGCTAGCAAGGCTCGGCATCGCGCCGTAAATTAAACGGCAGCCCCGTGGCCCAGCGCCATATACTCCTGGCTTTGCATTTCCTTGAGGCGGCTGACGGTGCGGGCAAATTCAAATGCGCCGTCGCCGGCGGGATAAAGCGTCTCGGGCGCGCAATCGGCAGTGGCGAACAGTTTGACCCGGTGTTCGTACAAGGCGTCAATCAGGGTTACAAACCGCGCAGCCTCATTGCGCTCATCCTTCGTCATGCAGGGAACTCCGACGAGGAAAACAGTGTGATATGATCTGGCAATCGCGAGATAATCCGCCGCGCCGCGCGCTTCCTTGCACAGTCGTTTGAAGCTGAAAACAGCAACGCCCTTGAGGCTCTTGGGGACGTGCAGTTTGCGCCCGCCGCCAAGATCGAGTTCTCCGGTGGGTACATGTTCGGCATCCTCGGGGCGAAAATCCGTCAGCCGGAAAAACGCCTCGCGCACCTTGTCGGTGGCTTCCTGCCCCAGAGGCGAATGCCAGGTGGCAAGGCCGCCAATGCGGTCCATCCGGTAATCATTGGGGCCGTTTAGCGCGACCACATCGAGCTCGGTTTCGATGAGTGCGATGAAGGGCAGGAAATGTTCTCGGTTCAGCCCGTCCTTGTACAAATCGGCAGGCGGGCGGTTGCTCGTGGCAACCACGGTTACCTGATGTTGCCCGATAAGCTGCGTGAACAGACGGCTCATGATCATGGCGTCGGCAGAATTGTTCACCACCATCTCGTCAAACGCGAGGCACCTTAGTTCCTGGGCAATGGCAGCGGCAACCGGCGGGATGGGATCGCCGCTTTCGGATTGGCGCGCCTCGCGCAGCCGCTGGTGCACTTCCTGCATGAAGGCGTGAAAATGCACGCGGCGCTTTTGGGGGATATCGAGCCGCTCGACGAACAGGTCCATCAGCATCGATTTGCCGCGGCCCACTCCGCCCCACAGATAAACTCCGCGCGGGCTCGTTCGCGTGCGGTTGAAAAACTGGCCGAGAAGCCCGCCGGGCCGCTCGGCCTGCAGCTCCTTCTGCAATTTATCGAGCCGTTCGGCCGCGCGGCGCTGATCGGCGTCCTGCCGCAATTCGCCATTCGCAACCAGC
>DAIQNS010000109.1:0-7420 GCA_036788315.1 Alteraurantiacibacter sp.
GGCGCTCGCTCGACCGGATTATCGAGGTGTCCAAGGATTGTGGTTATCTCGGTGATTTTCCCGAGACCGTCGATTTCGATACTGCGATGAGCCTGCCACGCGGCGAGATCATGATCGTGGCGACAGGCGGGCAGGGCGAGCCGCGCGCCGCACTCTCGCGGATTGCCGAAGACAGCCATCCGATCAGCCTTGCGAGGGGCGATGTGGTGCTGTTTTCGAGCCGCCAGATCCCGGGCAACGAAATAGCTATCGGCAAGGTGCAGAACCGGCTTGCCGAAAGCGGGATCGTCATGGTGACCGACAGGCAGGCGGAAATCCACGTCAGCGGGCATCCCGGCCGTCCCGAACTCGAAGCGCTCTATAGCTGGATACAGCCCGAAATTCTCGTGCCCGTGCATGGCGAGATGCGGCATATGCTCGAGCAGGGCAGGCTCGGCAAGGAATGCGGTATCGCACATAATGTGGTGCAGAAGAACGGCGATATCGTGCGCCTCGCGCCGGGCGCGCCGGGCAAGATCGCGCAGGTTAATGCCGGCAGGCTGGTTCTGGATGGCGATATTATCGTGCCCGCCAATGGCGAGGCGGTCACCATGCGGCGGCGACTGGCGCAGAGCGGCGTGCTGATCGTGGTGGTGAAAAGCCCCGATGAAGTGGTTGTCGAAGGCGTTGGCCTGCCGCTCGATGAGGATTACGATGCTTTTGTCCTCGAAGCGCAACAGGATGTGCGCGATGCCTTGCGCAAATTGCGCGGCAGCGCGGCGCGCGATGAGCAGGCTGTGCAAGAGGCGGTCCGGCTCGCCGCGAGACGCGCGGCGCAGCGATGGTCGGGCAAGAAACCACAGACGCGGGTCATCATCCTGCCGACATAGAGAGCGAAGAGAAGGCACATGCAATTAACCTCCATCATCGCGATTTACCTGCTGTTCTGGGTGATGAGCGCGTTTGTCCTGTTGCCTTTCGGCGTGCAGACTGCGGACGAGGCGGGCATAGAAAAAGTGCCGGGTCAGGCCGACAGCGCGCCAATCAACTTCCGGCCTTGGCGCGTGGTCTGGCGCGCGACGATCCTGTCGGCGCTGCTGTGCGGATTGTTTGTGGCCAATTTCACTTACGCTTGGGTGACCGTGGACGACATCAATATCTTCGGCACTCCTCCAACGATCGAGGAAGCGCTCGAGCGTTGATCATTCGCGCAGGCGTTCGATCGCTTGCGCCAGTGCGACATAGAGTTTGCCTATATCCGATGAGAGCAGCGTAATCGCCATGGCATTGCCGTCGCGAGTCGAAAGCACAGTGCGCAGCATCCCTTCGAAGTCCGCGATGTAGCGGTTAACAGCATGGCGCAGATCAGCATCGCCGGTGTAGGCTTCGTGCACCTGGCGCGCCTCCTGCTTGTCAAGCAGACGCACCGCGCGGCGCGTGAAAATGCCGCGGTCCCCGCGCAGATAATTGGCCCATTGGTCATCGCCGACATCGGTATCGAACGTCTTGGCGATGTCTATCGCATTGGAATTGAGCGATTCGGTGATGAGCGCCATGCGCCGCGTGAAGTCGCCGTCCTTGCGCTCTTCCGCCTTGTCGCGCGCTGCGCTGATGCGCTGCTCCAGATTGCCGATAAGCTCGTTTACCCGGCCCAGCTGATCGCGAAGCTCGATAGTCGTGTGCCGCCCGCTTTCGGCTGCCTTCCTTGTGCTTTCCTGAAGATCGCTGATGACGCCTCTGGTTTTTTGCGTAAGCGCTGAGGCAATGGCCGCATTGCTCTCCTCGGCGATGCTTTCGGCAATCTCGCGGATGGTTTCGGCCTGATTGCTGCGCACATCCTGCAAGACGCTTGCCGAAGTGGCGGTGAGCAGATCGATGGCTTCCTGCAATTCGCCGCGCGTCTCAGCGGCAAGCGCCTGCGAACGGGCGGTCACTTCATCGAGCTGGCCTTGCAGGGATTGCAATATTTCCAGCGAGGCCCCGCCCGTCTCGCGCGCCTGCGCAAGATGTTCGGCGAGCTGCGAGCCGCGCCCCTCGGCCTCGGTGATCAATTGTTGTACGTTCTGGCCGGTTCGCTGGAAATCGCTAAGCCGCTTCTCGGCGCGGCCCAGCGAAGCCGCGAGCGTACCATCGGCATGTTCGGCTCCCGAGCGGATCAACTCCAGAAGCCGCACGCTATCGTCGGTGAGACGCGAAACCATGGCTGAATTTTCTTCCAGCACGGCGCGGCTTTGCGCCAGTCTCTCAGCGACGAGGGCAGCCCTGTCTCCCAAGGCCTCGCCCGCTTCGCTTGCCTGCGAGCCGAGCCCCTGAATGTCGAGATCAAGCTGCGCGATGCGCTCGGCGAGCGCTTCTCCACGTTCGGCCAGCCCGGCGACATGCGCAAGATGCTGCTCCTCGCGCTCGGTAATGCGTTGATCGACCAATGCGAGTCGCTCTTCCATGGCAGCAAGCGCATCGGCTTCACGGGCTTCGGCTTCGCTCCGCCGCCGTTCCAGATCGGCATCAAAGGCAAGTGCACTTTGCGCCAAAGTGGCGTCCACCCGCTTGGCTTCCTCGTTCAGGGCGAGCAGGCGCGACTGGGCATTGGTCATCGCCTTGCTGTCAATCTCGGTGACCTTGCCGATCGCCTCGGTAAGGCGCGCCTCGAGTTGGCCGACGGTCTCTTCCCACGTTGACATGATCGTGCCGCGCGTCTCGTCCAGCTTGCCGAACAGATCCTCGTGCTCGCTGGCAATGATCTGCATCCTGCGGCGCATGGCCTCGGTGCGGGCGTTTTCCGCGCTGTTGATCGCCTCGTCCCGGTCCTTGAGGTGACTGGCCAGCTCCTCGGCGCGGCGCATCAGCATATTGGCCGATGCTGCATCCAGTTCGCCAAGGCGCATGCGATTGGCCTCGTGTTCCTCGAGAAGGGCATTGAGCCGCTGATGCGCGCCATCGCCAAGCTCGCTGGCCTGCCGGTCGAATGTATCGAGCGTTTCAGTGATCCGGTTGCTGATCTGCTCGACGTGGCGCTCTCCGGCCTCGCCATATTCGTCGAGCCGTGCGAAGCCTTCCACGAGCTTTTCAAGCCGGTCCTGCGCGACATTGCCGGCGTTGCCGATCTGGTTGGTCATGTCGCGCGCGGCATTGGCGAGCACCGGCATGTCGCCGCGCAATTTTTCAAGATTGGCGACCGCAGTTTCACTAACCGAGCCGATCAGGCGCACGCGTTCGCTGTTTTCCAGGACCAGCCCTTGCAGCTTCTCCGCATGGTTCAGGATCCGCTCCGCCGCGACCCGGCCAAGCGATTCCAGATCGCGCGATTGCGAAGCGATGAAATCGCGGGCCATGCTGAGCTCGCGGTTGACCACTGCGAGCCGAACTTCGAGCGCCCGCGATTCGTCTGAAAGCAATTGCGCGGCATCGACGAACCGCCGGGTCGAGCGCCTGCTCGTGCGCATGGCCAAGAGCCACAAGCCGATGATCAGCATCACCGGCATCGCCCAGTTGGCAATCCACGAAGTCCACAAGGCGCCGTTGGTGACGATGTCCGTTCGCGCCATTTCGTCGAAATGCGCGTAAATGTAAAAAGCGGTCCAGCCCGCAACGAGCAGCGCGGCGAGGTATGGCGCAGCCGAGGCGAGATCGAAGCCGCGGCCCAGTTCGGCTTCCTGCCAGGCCGCTTCTTCCTCCGTGTCCGATGTCACATAGGCTTCATCCGCGACCGGCTCATCGCCAGCGGCGATTGCGGTCTCGGTGGGCTCCTGCCCCTCAAAGGGCAGCAAGGATTTTCTTCTCGACATTTTGGCAGCATATCACACCCGGGCTCGCGGGGAACCCTGTCTTAACCTCAAGCTGATATGAGTCCACAATGGCATATGAAACCGGCAGTTTTGAAGCAGCGATTGCAGCCGCCGCAGGCGATGACTTCGCTTTGCGAGCGGAATTGATGCGCAGCTACAACGAAAGCCTGCAGCAGCAGATCGACTTGCTCTCACGCGCGCGGTGCGATGGCAATTGGCACATGGCGGCGCGCCGGCTTGAGAGCCTGGGGGCAAGCTTTCATTGCGGCAATCTCGCGCATCTGGCGACGCAGGCGCTCGAAGGGGCGCCGGGCGATCCTGTGGTTCTGCGCGAGTTGCGCCAATACGCCGCCCGCTACGCTGGTTGAAGCGGCGCGGCACGCCATGAGGCTGTGCCGTTTGCGCGGGGAAAAGGATTATCGTCAGCAGATTCAGCTAACGCCGATTTAACTCTAACGCGCTATGCCGATCAGATGAATGAGCCAAGCTCTGATGTGCCCCCAATTGGCCTTGCGGGGAGTCAATCCCGTGCCGATGCGGCGCGCGAGGAGGCATTCGCCTTGCCGACCGGCGCGATCCTGCGTCAGATGATGGTGAGAGAGCGCGATGGATTGTTCAGTGACGCCACAATTGCGCGCTGCGGGGCGATGATCGGCTCGGTCGCGCGCCAATTGCTGCATGCGCTGGCGCAGGAGAGCGGCGAGACCGATCCGGCAAGCTTTGCCGCAGCCCGCGAGGAGGCGCTCGGTCAGGCGCTCGGCGCGCAAGGCGATCTGCTTGGCCACTGCCATGCGCTGGCGGTCGAGAGCCTGCTCACGGACAAAGTCCACGAGCGCGCCGGGATCGACCCTGTGTCAACTCCGCTTCTCAAGTCCCTGTTAGCGCATGAGGAAGTGCAAATCGGGGGAGCGGCGATGCATGTGCTTGCCGCGCAGGCGCGCTTCATGCATTTGTCGCGGCGGATGGAAGTGCCCCTGGAGGAGCTTCCCGCAGAAATCTTCCATCAGGCCTTGAACATTTTCTGCGCGCAATTTCCGGATCAGGCCGAAGCCTGCAAAGCCACTGCCGCCTTTTTCGCTTCCCGTTATGACGAGGGTGCGGGCAGATTACCGCAAATGGCGCGCCTGGTCATGCTGGCAAGCGATAATGCAATTTCAGCCATGCGCATAGCGGATGCCGGCATCGCCCTTTTCGCGATAGCCTTGGCGATGGAAGCCGCACAGGAGCGCGAACACGCGGTCATTGCCATGGTGCAGGGTGATCATGCGCGCCTTTCGCTGATGTTGCGCGCTGCCGATATGCCCTCTGCCGCAATGGCAGAGGCGCTGACGACGCTCAATCCGCAGAGCGCGCTTGACCCGCAAATCGCGCAATTGCCGCGCGAAGAAGCCGCCGCCATGCTCCACAGCGCTCATGCGCGCATGGATGCATGACGCCATGGCCACCAATCTCACCTTCACCGCCCATGCGCGCATCGATCAGAACGGTGAGCTCATTGCGGCCGACGAGCCCCTGGCAAGCTTCCACCGGCGATCGGGCGGTGAACTGCCCGGACCTCTGGTCACTCCCGCACTTATCGAACTGGTGCGCAAATCGCGTGCACTTGGCCTTCGCCTGTCGCGACCGATTGCCGCACAGGATGACCGCGAGAGGATCACGGCATGGATCGAAGTCGCTCCGGCAGAGGGTGGCACCTCCATTGCTATAGCTAGTTGGCAGGTGCATCCGCTCGGCGAGGACGACGCTAGGGTCGATACCGTGCAACGCACCGCGATGGCGCGTCAGATGAGTGAGCTTTCGGTTCGTTTGGGCGCGCGTCAGGATGTGCTGGCAGTGTTGCAGGCCAGCGAACATCTGGCCAATATCGCCGAACGGATGCGCGGCGGAACGGGCCAGCCCTGGACCGATTTCGTGACATTCAAAGGCAATGCCCATCGCCAGCCGCTGCATTGGCGTTTGCTCGACGGGTCCAAGGTCATGCTCGAGGGATCCGAGCGGCAATGGACCGCTTGCCTGATACCGTTTGGACGCCATCTACCCGGCAGCGACGGCTTCGAATTGCATCTGGTTGCTGACAAGTCGCCGCCACAGGTCGAGCCGGCTGTGCCGCAAGCGCAGGCTCTGACCCCGCGCGTTGGATTGGGCGAGGATATTGCCCCTGTCCTGCGCCAGCCTGTCTCGCGAATCATCGCCAATGCCGAGACGATCCGGACGCAGCTTGCAGGGCCACTGGCGCAGGAATATTCGAACTATGCGCAGGATATCGCGAGCGCTGGGGAGCATCTGCTGTCTCTGATCGACGATTTGTCTACACTTGAGGCGGTTGAAGACGAGGACTTTTCTACCGCGTCCGAACCGGTCGATCTGGCTGATGTCGCGCGCCGTGCTTCGGGCATCTTGCGGGTGCGTGCGAAGGAACGCGGCATTTCCATCGACGCGCCAAAGCCCGGTGAGAGCGTGCCTGCGACCGGCGAATTTCGCAGGGTGCTGCAGATTCTCCTCAACATCCTTGGCAATGCAATCCGCTACACGCCCGAAGGCTCCGACGTCTGGATCAGGGCCGAGGTCGACAATGGCCGGGCCAGCGTGACGATTGCCGATATGGGCGAAGGGCTCGACGAGGCTCAGCAGGAGCGCGTTTTCGCCAAGTTCGAGCGGCTCGGCCGCTCGGGCGACGGCGGATCGGGGCTCGGCCTCTATATTTCGCGCAAACTCGCCGAAGCGATGGGCGGCACACTGAGCGTGGAAAGCGCAAAGGGGCAGGGCGCGCGCTTCACCCTCGAACTGCCCGCCGATGACAGTTGGATCGAAGGCGGGGGCAACAGCTAAGCTGCCAACCCCGCCGCAATCTCAGCGCTTGTCGACCGGGATATAATCGCGCTGCGTCGGTCCGGTATAAAGCTGGCGCGGACGACCGATGACCTGGCCGGGATCGGAAATCATCTCGTTCCACTGCGCCACCCAGCCCACGGTGCGGGCAAGCGCAAATAGCGCGGTGAACATCGTGGTCGGGAAGCCGATCGCCGACAGGATCACGCCCGAGTAGAAGTCCACGTTGGGGAACAGCTTCTTTTCCTGGAAATAGGGATCGTTGAGCGCCATTTCCTCGAGCTGAAGCGCGGTTTCGAACACCGGATCGGTGACATTGAGCGCTTCGAACACTTCGCGCACGGTCTTTTGCATGACGGTCGCACGCGGATCGTAATTCTTGTACACGCGGTGGCCAAATCCCATCAGACGGAACGGATCGTTCTTGTCCTTGGCGCGCTCGATATAGTGGGGAATACGGTCAGGCGTGCCGATTTCGCGCAGCATGTTGAGCGCGCTTTCATTAGCCCCGCCATGCGCCGGACCCCACAGGCACGCAATGCCCGCAGCAATACAGGCAAATGGGTTCGCGCCCGAGGATCCCGCGAGGCGAACAGTCGAAGTCGAGGCGTTTTGTTCGTGATCGGCATGGAGGATGAAAATCCGGTCCATGGCCTTTTCCACCGCAGGGATCACTTCATAATCCTCGGCCGGCACACCGAAGGTCATGCGCAGGAAATTTCCCGTGTAGCTCAATGAGTTATCAGGATACATGAACGGCTGCCCGATGGAGTACTTATAGGCCATGGCCGCAATCGTGGGCATTTTTGCGATCAGGCGATGCGAGC
>DAIQNS010000110.1:0-7297 GCA_036788315.1 Alteraurantiacibacter sp.
GATCATTCAGAACGTGGGCCGCGACAAGGGCGAGACCGACGTGACTTTCACCGTGCCGCAGGCCGAACTTGCCCGCGCGCAGGCGCTGCTCGAAGACCGCAAGGACAAGATCGGCTTCAACCGCATCATTTCGGATGCCAATGTCGCCAAGGTAAGCGTTGTGGGCATGGGCATGAAAAGCCACGGCGGCGTCGCTGCGACGATGTTCAAAACGCTCGCTGATCGCGGGATCAACGTGCAGGCAATCTCGACCAGCGAAATCAAGATCAGCGTGCTGATCGATGCCGACGAGACCGAGCTTGCCGTGCGCGTGCTGCACACCGCCTACGGTCTCGACAGCGAGGACGCGGCTTAAGGCCTGATGCGGCCTGATCAGTAGAAGCTGAGCGCGAGGCAGGTTGCAAGGCCGACCGTGATATTCATCGGCACGCCGATCTTCACAAAATCCATGAAGCGGTAATTGGCCGCGCCGTAGACCAGCGTGTTGGTCTGGTAGCCGATGGGCGTTGCAAAGCTGGCCGAAGCGCCGAACATCACCGCCATGACCAGCGGGCGTGGATCAATCCCGATCGCCGCCGCCAGCGCGATGGCAAGCGGTGTGAGGATGACCGCAACGGCATTGTTGCTCACCATTTCGGTGAGAACGCTGGTCAGCGCATAAAGCGAAATCAGGATGACCAGCGGCGAGGCATTAATCAGCATCGGCTGCATTGCGCTCACCATGAGTTGCACCGTTCCGGCATTTTCCAGCCCCTTGCCAAAAGCCAGCATGGCAAAGATCAAAACGATCGTGTTCCCGTCGATCGAGCTCCAGGCTTCTTCGGGCTCGATACATTGCGTGATCAGCACAAGGCCCACCCCGATGATCGCGAGCAGCTGGATCGGCAGATCGAACAGCGCTGCCAGGATGACCACCGAGGCGAGCACGCCAAGCGCAATCGGCGCCTTGTTGCGGCGGAAGGCGCGCGCGGGCGTCTCGGACACATCGGCAAAGCCGATATTGCTTTGCAGCGCCTGTGTCGCATCCTCGCCTGCGGCAATCAGCAGCCGGTCGCCCGCACGGCAGCGTACTTCAGCAAGCTCGGGCCCGGGCGCATGACGCGGACGCGAGAGTAGACTGCGGCGCGGGATGCGAAGGGTTGATCACCGCTTCGATCAGGCGCAGATCCTTGGGTCGCGCAGGCCCATGCGTGGCGACCCCGCCGCCCACGCCAGTCAGGCCGGTGCGAAAATCATACGCCTGCGCCAGCGAGGCAAGTTCGGCAGGGCTGGCTGTCACCACCAGATGATCGCCCGCCTGCAGGACATGGTCTTCGGGATTGCGCCGGTCGATCCCCGCGCCGCGCTTGATCCCCAGCACGCGGATGCCCGGGTGCCTGCCGATCGGCGTTTTGCCAATCGCAAAGCCAATCAGCGGGCTGTCCGCGACAATCGCCAGATGCGAGAGGAAAGCATCGCTTTCAGCATCCTCATCCATCCGGCGCGGCGCACGCTCGGGCAGGACTTTCGGCCCGATCAGTATGAGTGTCAAAAGGCCGGCGATGACCGCAACAATGCCCACAGGAGTGATTTCGAAAATGCCGAAAGGCGCCAGCCCCCGTTCGCGCGCGACCCCGTCGACGAGCAGATTGGTCGAGGTGCCGATCAAAGTCAAAGTGCCGCCAAGAATGCTGATATAGGACAAGGGGATCAACAACCTTGTTGGCGACAACCGGAGGACGCGGGCAAGGCGGCGCACGATCGGGATCATCACGATCACGACGGGCGTATTGTTCATGAAAGCCGAAGCAAAAATCGTCCCCGCGCCGATCTCGGCCACAGCGAGCCGGGGCTTGCGCAAAGTGCGGCGGATGATCCAGCCGCTGATCGCCTCGAGCGTGCCGGTGCGCAAAAGCGCGCCTGACAGGATGAACATCGCGCCGATGGTGATCGGGGCAGGATTGGAGAACACCGCGAGCATCTCGGTATTGTCGAGAAAGCCGAGCACCAGCATGACCACCGCGCCCGCGCAGGCAATGACCACCGGCGGCATCCGCTCGCGCACGAATGCCAGCAGCAGCAATAGCAGCAAGGCCAGCCCGACAAGTGGAGAATAGGCGCCGAGCGCGCTCGCAGCAGAACCGGTCATGTCACCAGCATAATAGATTTGTTGCTGGCGAAATAGTTGGCTTGATCTTGCTGCGCGAAAGAATTTCTTTGTCGATCAGTTGCCAAGGTCAGATGCGCCGTTCAACAGCGCCGATCTGCGCTGTTCTTTCCCTTGCGCTGAGGCCCTGTGTCGCCCTAAGCGCGCGAGCATGACAGACTTCCCCAAAACGAGCGCGCTGATGGCCCGTGGCCGCGCCTTCCTAGGCTCTGAACATGCCATCCTGTGCGGCGCGATGAGCTGGGTGTCCGAGCGGCATCTGGTCTCGGCCATTTCCAATGGCGGCGGCTTTGGCGTGATAGCCTGCGGCGCGATGACGCCCGCTTTGCTCGATACCGAGATCACCGCGACGAGGGAGTTGACGGGCAAGCCCTTCGGCGTGAACCTCATCACCATGCATCCCGATCTCATGGCGCTGATTGCGGTGTGCGCGCGCCACCGCGTGAGCCATGTCGTGCTTGCAGGCGGCATTCCGCCCAAAGGCAGTGTCGAGGCAATCAAGGCAAGCGGGGCCAAGGTGATCGTGTTTGCCCCCACGCTCGCGCTGGCGAAAAAGCTGCTGCGCCAGCGCGACGGCGCAGGCGCGGATGCGCTGGTGATCGAAGGCATGGAAGCTGGCGGCCACATCGGCCCTGTTTCCACCAGTGTGCTGGCGCAGGAATTCCTGCCCGAGCTCGCCGAGGAGTTTCTTGTCTTCGTGGCTGGCGGCATCGGGCGCGGCGAGGCCATGGCCGCTTATCTTGAAATGGGCGCGGCAGGCGTGCAATTGGGCACCCGCTTTGCATGCGCTACCGAAAGCATCGCGCATCCCGAATTCAAGAAAGCATTCTTCCGCGCCAATGCCCGCGATGCCATCGCCAGCGTGCAGGTCGATCCGCGCCTCCCGGTCATTCCGGTGCGCGCCTTGAAGAACAAGGGCACCGAGCTTTTCACCGCCAAGCAGCGCGAAGTCGCCGCCGTGCTCGACCGCGAGGAAATCGCCATGGGCGAGGCGCAATTGCAGATCGAGCATTACTGGGCAGGCGCGCTGCGCCGTGCAGTCATCGATGGCGATATCGAAAACGGCTCCTTGATGGCCGGGCAATCTGTTGGCATGGTCAAGGAAGAAGAGCCCGCCGCGCAGATCATCGCTGAGCTGATGGCGCAAAGCGAAGCGGCACTGGAGCGGCATTGACCGGCAATCAAATCGTCAGGAGAACAGCATATGTGCACATCCGAGGAGTTCCCCGCGAAGAATAGCAGTGCTGGCGGCATGGATCGTCGCCATTTCAGCGCGATCAGCGCGGCCGCCCTGCTCGCCGCCTGCGCGCCTGTTCCCTCGGCGATGGGGGCGCAGGGCACTGCTTCAGACCTGACCGAAACCGCTGTCACCTTTGCCGCGCCCGGCGGCACGATGGACGGCGTGTTCATTCACCCCGCCGCAGGCGCGCATCCCGGCGTCATCCTGTGGCCCGATATCGCGGGCATGCGCCCCGCCAAGATCGAAATGGCGCGCGCGCTCGCCGCGCAAGGCTATGCCGTGCTGGTGGCGAACCCCTATTACCGCAGCGTTGCCGGGCAGCAATTTGCCGATTTCAGCGCCCTGCGCGCGGTCGGCTTTGGCGCGGTTGCCGATTGGCGCGAGAAGAATACGAATGCAGCGGTCATGGAAAGCGCCAAGGCGATTGTCGCATGGCTCGACGGACAGGATGCCGTCGATACCAGCCGCGGCATCGGCGTGCAGGGCTATTGCATGACCGGCACATGGACCGTCCTCGCCGCCGCCGCCGTGCCCGAGCGGGTCAAGGCCGCCGCCGCGTTCCACCCCGGCAGTTTCCTCGGAGACGATCCGCTTGCGGCCGTCAATGTCTTTGACCGGATGGCCGATGATGCGGGGGCCCTGATGGCGCTGGCGCAGGATGATGATGCCAAGTCCCCGGAAGAAAAGACCGAAATCCGCGCCGCAGCACAGGCCGCATCGCTCGATGCCGTGGTCAAGGTCTATCCCGCCAATCACGGCTGGACCGTGCCCGACAGCCCGGCCTATTCACCCGAGCAGGCCGCACAGGCAAAGGCGGATCTGCTCGCGCTCTATTCCGCGCGTCTCTAGGCAGGAGCGCTACCCTGCCATCCGAATCCGCTTGGCGCGCGCCGCAAGGGCATTATACCTTCCGTCATGAGCGAGCCGGGTGAACTGGCCGCATGGAGAGGGATATGGATGCTCAGCGGCTGGATTTGGCCTTGTGCTCGACTTTCAAGGACGAGCCGATCCTTGACTGCACGATTGGCGGATTGCTGCGCGATGCGGCAAGCGCCTTTCCCGATCGTGACGCGCTGATCGAAGGGCGGCTTGACGGCTCTGCCGGGCGCCGCTGGACTTTCACGCAATTGCTCGCCGATGCAGAGCGGCTCGCTGGCGGGCTCGCGGCGCGATACCGCAAGAATGAACGCATCGCGGTGTGGGCGCCCAATGTGCCCGAATGGGTGGTGCTCGAATACGCCGCCGCGCTGGCTGGGCTCACGCTCGTCACGGTGAACCCCGCTTTCCAGGCGCGCGAGCTGGACTATGTGCTGCGCCAGTCGCGCGCCGCGGGCCTGTTCCTCGTCAAGGAGTTTCGCGGCAATCCGATGGCCGATATCGCCGCGAGCGTTGCCGGGGGCCTGCCGCATTTGCGCGAGATCGTCGACCTGCAGGATGCCGCCGCAATGCAGGGCACAGCCGCCGCGCCGCTCCCGCAAGTCGATACGCATGATGCCGCGCAAATCCAGTTCACCTCGGGCACCACCGGCTTTCCCAAGGGCGTGCTGCTGTCGCACCGCAATCTGGCCAACAACGCGCGCCTGTTCGTGACTTCGGGCGGGGTGGGCGAGGGAGAGCCGTTTCTGGGCCTCACGCCGCTGTTCCACACCATGGGCTGCGCGATGGCGGTGCTCGGCGCCTTGCAGCGCCATGCGCCCTATATCCCGCTTCTTGCCTTCGATCCTGCCGCAGCCATCAAGCTGATTGCGAGCGAGAAGGTCGGCGGCACGATCTGCGTTCCGGTCATGGCGCAGGCAATGATCGAGGCGCAAAAGGCGCTCGCATGCGATCTTTCCTCGCTGCGCATAATCGGCATTGGCGGGGCGATGGTTGCGCCCGAACTGGCGCGTGCGGTGCGTGAAGTGCTCGGCGCGCGCGTGCTCGTGGCCTACGGCCAGACCGAGAGCAGCCCGCTTATCACCACCGGGCGCCCCGATGACAGTTTCGAGGACATTTCCACCACCGTTGGCCAACCGTGTCTGGGCTGCGAAGTGGGCATTTTCGATCCTGTCACCGACGAGCTCGTCGCCGTCGGCACCGTGGGCGAAGTGCGCGCGCGCTCCTATGCAACGATGCTCGGCTATGACAACGACCCCGAAGCCACCGCCGCAACCATCGATGCCGAGGGCTGGCTCAAGACCGGCGATCTGGGAACGATGGATGCGCGCGGCTATGTGAAGATCACCGGCCGCGTGAAGGAGATGATCATTCGCGGCGGGGAAAATCTCTTCCCGGCGGAAATCGAGAATGTGCTCATGGAACATCCCGATGTCGCCGAAGTTGCCGTGCTCGGCGTGCCCGATGCCAAATGGGGCGAAGCGGTCGCGGCGTTCATTCGCCCGGTGGCCGGGTCCGCCATGGACATAGAAGCGCTAAAGGCGCACTGCCGCGCGCAGATCGCCCCGCAGAAATGCCCGGCGCACTGGACGCAGGTGGAAAGCTGGCCGCTCACCGGATCGGGCAAGATCCAGAAATTCGCGCTGCGCGATCAATGGCTCAAGGACAATGCCGCAGCAGCGTGATGCCGGTATCCCGGCGTGCCATGCCTTCAGGCAGCGTCGCGCTCGCCGGTAAAGCGGCCCTGCTTGCGATATTGCACCATCCACCGGTCAAGAAACAGCGACAGCGGACGCGCCGTCACGCCCAGCCTGTCGAGTTGCAGCGCGCCCGGCGTCGCGGTGCTGCCTTCCTTGAGCATGGCAAGCTGATCAGAGCTAAGCGGAGAGAGCGGCATGGCCGCGACAATCGCGGCAATACCATCGGGCATCGGCAGGAACACGCGCTTGCGCCGCTGCGCCCGAGCCATCGCCTCATAGATTGCCCGCATCGTCATCGCATCGGGACCGGTCGCCTCGTAGGTCTTGCCGCCATGCACGCCCGGATCGGCTAGCGCATTGCCCACCGCCTCGGCGAGGTCACTCACGATGACGGGTTGCAGCCGGGAATCAGCGCCGAACACCGGGATCACCGGCAGCATGGCGACCATCTGCGCGAACATCGGCACCAGCCCCTCTTCCTCGCCCGCGACGGCCGAAGGACGGAAAATGGTCGCGCCGGGAAAGGCTTCGAGAACCTGTTCTTCGCCCAGCCCCTTGGTGCGGTAATAGCCGCCCTGCTTGTTCGCATCCGCGCCGATCGAGGACATATAGACAAAGGCCTTGGCCCCGCCCTCGGCGGCATAGCGCGCGGCAAGAGCTGCGCCATCGGCCTGCAGGGCCTGCTGGTCCGCGCCAAAGGTGCCCACCAGATACACCACCGCATCCGCGCCCGCCACGCAGGCGGCGATGCTCTGCGGCTTGCGCACATCGCAGCGCGCGAATTGCAAGTGCCCCAGATTAGCGAGCGGTTTGAGGTTAAAGGCTTTTTCCGGATTGCGCGAGGCGATCCGCAGCCGCGCGCCGCGCTCGAGCAGATCCTGCGCGATGTGGCTGCCGATAAAGCCGCTTCCGCCAATAATGGTAACGAGCTTGTTTTCGAGCGATAAGGTCATGATTGCTTCCGTGTCTCTCGGGGTCTCTCGGGGTCTCTCGGGGTCTCTCGGGCCAGATTTCCGCCTGGACCGCGCCTTGGCACAGCGGTGCCCCTGCGGGCAATTGCTAATCCGCAAGGTAGCGGTCAAAACCGGGCGATGGCCACAGCAGAATTTCGCACGCCGCCAGGCCACCAGCGATTGACAGCCCCGCCCACCTGTCCTATCCGCCCGCCCCTGACTTGCAGCCCGGCCACCGCGCCGAGCCGCGCAAGTGCCCAGATGGCGGAATTGGTAGACGCGCTAGCTTCAGGTGCTAGTATTCGCAAGGATGTGGAGGTTCGAGTCCTCTTCTGGGCACCATCGCTTCCTCCGGACATGTCCATAAATGTCCGGAGAAGTC
>DAIQNS010000111.1:0-7289 GCA_036788315.1 Alteraurantiacibacter sp.
CCGTAGGTTTCCCGGCACGTGCGCCGGTCGATCGCCATCAGGGCATCGCCATTCTCGCCATGGAACAGAAGCTGCTCGAGAGGCTCGTTCGCTGTGGCCTTGAGAAAATCGCCGAGGCCCAGCCATTCGAGCACCTTGACCGCATTGGGGCTGAGCGAAATGCCCGCGCCCACTTCGCCAAAGGCGGGGGCGCGTTCGTAAACAATCGGCTCATGCCCGCACTGCCGCAGCGCCAATCCCGCCGCAAGACCGCCGATCCCCCCGCCGACAATCGCAATTCTCGTCACAGCCCCAGCGCCTCCGGATTGATGATATTGTCAGGATCGAGCACATTCTTGATCGCGCGCAGCAAGTCGCCAGCGCCTTCCTCACGGTGCTGCGCGTAGGGATAGGAGCGGCCGAGCTGGAAATGCGTGCCGCCATGCGCACGGGCGAGATCGTTGAAAGCCCCGATGAATTCGCGCACCAGCGCGCGCGCCTGCGGATTATCGGCATTGTCGCGCAGCAGGCCCTGCATGGCGCTGGGCGTGTAGCTGCGGTGATATTGCGTGAGCGCGTCGGGCCAGTAGAACACCGGCTCGTACAGTATGCCGATCCCCGCAATCCCGGCGAAGAATTCCGCGATGGTGACTTGCGCTTCGCCCATGCGTTCGGCGAAAGCCACTTTCAAGGCGGTATATTCGCGGTGAAAGGTGCACGCGGCAGGCGGCGTGAAAACAGCATGGATGGGGAGCATGCGCCGCCCGTCGGGATGCGTGACCGGCAGAGGCGGGAAGGGATGCGCGCGCGTCATCAAAGGCACGGTATTGACGATTTCGGGCGCACCTTGCGCCAGCTTGCGAATGGCCTTGATGCGGCTGGCGAGGTCGGCCTTGTCGCGCCCCTCGACCATGAAATGCGCAGTGTAGAGCGCCTTGTCGAGAAAGCGCCGGCCGCCCGCCGCAATGCGGGCCATCCGCGTGAGTGCGGCCAGCGGATTGCCCGCCGCACGGCCCACGCGCCACATGGCCTTCATGTCGCTTACCGGGTCGGGCTTGCCCGCATTCTGCCGCGCGACATCGCCATCCATGGCAAGAAATTCGCTTGCCAGCCGCCGCTCTGCCACCGCTCCGAACAGGCGCGCCATCGCGTCGAAATCATCATAGGCGAAGCTGAGCCCGCTGACATGCGCGGGGCGTGGCTCGATTTCCAGCGTAATCGCGGTCTTGATGCCGAGCGCGCCTGCATCATTGGCGAAGATGCCGGTCAGATCGGGGCCGAAATTGCGGTTGAACGGGGTCAGGCCGGGCGTCCCGTCGGAGCCGGTCCTGATGATTGCGCCGGTGCCCGAGACGATCTCGAAGCTCTTGACCGCATTGGCCGAGGCGCCTGTCACGCCCGAACCGAAGGTGACTGTGCCCTGGCTCATCGAGCCGCCCACAGTGGCCCTGATGCCGCTCATCGGCCCCCAGAAACGTGCGCGCCGGTCGTGCTTTGCGAGTGCTTCGTCAAGCACGGCCCAGGTGCAGCCTGCCTCGAGCGTGACATGGCCTTCCTCAAGCGCGATTTCGCGGATGGCGGCCATCCGGTCGAAGGTCATGGCAATCGAGCGGCGCGATTGCGGCTGGAACGCGGCGGTATAGGACATGCCGCCCCCGCGCGGGCAGATCGCCACGCCATGCGCGCGGCACAAGGCGACAATCTGCGCGACCTCGTCGCTGGTTGCAGGATGGACTTCGGCGAGCGGCGCTTCGCCTTCGAAAAACAGATCGAGCGCGGCAAGCTGCAAACCGGGCTCATCGCGCACGATCGCGCTGTCACCGCACAGCGCGGTCAGTTGCTCAAGAAAGCTTTCACTGACAGGTTCGCGGGCGATGGTCTTCTCCACATTCATGATGCTGCATTTGCCCATTGCGGGGCGGTATAACGACCAGCAGGGATAGCCATATCCGGCTGCCGGTCAAAGCTGCCGGGTACCATGCGTTGCGCGGCCCGCCTCGCCTAGAGCGATTGCCGATGGCAACAGCTTCTCCCACGATCGCCGCGCCCGCTGCGCTCGCACCGCCCGCCGCGCCTTCCGCGTGGCGCGGCTGGTATGTCGTGTTCGTGCTCTCCATCGCTTCGATCGTGAGCTATATCGACCGCCAGATCATCAATCTGCTCGTCGATCCGATCAAGCTTGATCTGGGCATCAGCGATTTTCAGATCAGCTTGCTGCAAGGCTTTGCCTTTGCCCTGTTCTACGCTTTTCTGGCGATCCCGCTCGCGTGGATTTCGGACCGCTATAACCGCAAGATGGTAATCCTGTTCGGGCTGGTGTGCTGGTCCGCAGCGACATTCGCCAGCGGGCTGGCGTCGATTTTCATGGTGCTGTTTGTCGCGCGCATGTTCATTGGCGTGGGCGAGGCAACGCTGGCGCCTGCGGGCATGTCGATGATTTCGGACATGTTCACCAAGGAAAAGCTGCCCGGCCCGATCAGCGTCTATGTCGGCTCGGGCTTTGTCGGGTCGGGCCTCGCCTTGACGGTCGGCGGCTATCTCTATTCGCTGCTTGCGGCGGCGGGTCCGCAGACGCTGCCATTCGGGACGTTCGCCCCGTGGCAGCTGACCTTCTTTGCCGTTGCCCTGCTGTCCGTCCCGGTGTTCCTGATGCTGCTGACGATTGCCGAGCCCTTGCGCCGCGACGATACTCCGGCGCTTTCGCCACAGGAAGTTCCGCCCGCTTTTGAAGTGCTCGCTTTTCTCAAGAGCAAGGCGGCGCTGCTCATCCCGCTCATTGTCGGCTTTTCGTGCTTTTCCGCCGCGCAATTCGGCATTGGCGCATGGGCGCCCAGCTATTTCATCCGCGTACATGGCTGGAGCCAGCTGGAAGTCGGCGCCTATTTCGGCCCGGTCGTGATGCTATCGGGCGTTGCGGGCGTGGTGCTTAGCGGATTTGTGGCCGAACGTCTCCTGATGCGCGGCGTGCGCGATGCGACCTTGCGCCTGCCGATCATCGCCATTCTGCTCGCGATCCCCTTTGCGATTGCCTATCCGCTCGTGTCCTCGCCCTGGCTTGCGCTCGCCTTGCTTGCCGTGGTGCTGTTTCTGGGCACGGTGCCGTTTGGCGCAGGGGTTTCCACCTTCCCGCTGATCACGCCCAACCGCATGCGCGCGCAGGTTATCGCCGCCTATTTGCTGGTCGCCAATTTGCTGGGTTATTCGGCGGGCCCCATTCTGGTCGCCTGGCTCACCGACAGCGTCTTCGGCGATCCCGCGCTCATCTATCTCTCGCTGGCAATTGCGCCGGTGGGCATGATGATGATCGGGGTGATCCTGATCATCTTTGCCCGCGCGCCTTTCCTGCGCAACGCGGCATTTGACGACGCCGCGCAAAAAGCTGACAATTCGACGAATTAACGGAGCATTCTGATGGCCTTGATCGACCTTTCCCCCGCCACCAAATCCTTTCTTGCCAAGGACAAGAAGCTGCTGATCGGCGGCAAATGGTGCGATGCATCCTCGGACAAGGAAGTGGCGGTGATCAATCCCAGCGACGGCCAGAAGCTGAGCGCGATTGCCGATGCCGCTGCCGCCGATGTGGACGCGGCTGTCGCGGCTGCACGCAAGGCGTTCGACGAAGGCCCCTGGCCGCACATGCTCCCGCGCCAACGCGCCGATCTGTTGCAGGACATCGCCAGCGCGATTGCCGCCAATGCCGAGGAACTCGCGCAGCTCGAAACGCTCGATACCGGCAAGCCGATCAACTCCGCGCGCGGCGAGATTTTCGCCACCGTGGGCGCGATGCGCTATTATGCTGGCTGGGCGGACAAGATCACCGGGACGACACACAGCGTGTCGATGCCCGGCGATTATCACGTCTACACCATCAAGGAGCCGGTCGGCGTTGCTGCGCTGGTGATCCCGTGGAATTATCCGATCGTGATGGCGGGCATGAAGCTGGGACCGTGCCTTGCTTCGGGCTGCACCGCGGTGCTCAAACCTGCCGAGGACACTTCGCTTACCGCGCTGCGGCTGGGCGAGATTTTTCTCGAAGCGGGCCTGCCCGAAGGCGTGCTCAACATCATCACGGGCTACGGCGCGAATGCGGGCAATGCGCTGATCCATCATCCCGGGATCGACAAGATCGCCTTCACCGGCTCGACCGCGACAGGCAAGATCATTGCCCATGCCGCAGCCGAGGGGCTGAAGAAGATGAGCCTCGAACTCGGCGGCAAATCGCCCAACATCATCATGCCCGATGCCGATCTGGAAAAGGCCATTCCCGCCTCGGCGATGGGCATTTTCTGGAACACCGGGCAGACCTGCACCGCGCCCTCGCGCCTGTTTGTGCATGAGGATATCAGGGATGAGGTGATTGCCGGGATTGTCGAAGTGGGCAGATCGCTCAAGGTCGGCGCGGGCCTCGATGAAGCGACTCAGATCGGCCCGATCGTATCCGAAAAGCAGTTCGGCAAGGTGCAGGAGTATATCGCGCTCAGTGAAAGCGAAGGCGCTGAGATCGCCTCGGGCGGTGGACGTGTTGGGAACAGCGGCTATTTCATCGAGCCCACGGTCATCTCGGGCACGAACAATTCCATGCGCGTGGTGCGCGAGGAGATTTTCGGGCCAGTGCTGGTGACGCAGAGCTTCAAGAGCGAGGACGAAGCCATCGCGCTCGCCAATGACAGCGAATACGGCCTTGCGGGCTGCGTGTGGACGAGCAATGTTTCGACCGCGCACAAGATGGCGCGCAGGATCCGCTCGGGTATCATCGGCCTCAACACCGCGATGGGCGCGGATTGGGACGTGCCGCTCGGCGGGTACAAGCAATCGGGCGTCGGCCGCGAAAACGGGCGCGACGGGCTCGAGCTGTATCTGCAGACGAAGTCTGTCTTCACCGCGCTCTAATCCGCGCCATGGTTGCCGCCACCCAGACGCAGCGCATCGACATTGGCGATGCCGAGCTGCATGTCGAGATCACCGGCCCAAGCTCAGGCGAGGCGCCGGACTTGCTGCTGGTGGCGGGCCTTGGCGGGCGCGGGGCCTTCTGGAAGCCGCAGATTGCCGCTCTTTCGGCGCAGTTTCGCTGCATCACTTTCGACCATCGCGGCTGCGGGGCATCGACGCCGGGCCTCTTGGCCGAGGACACCGCGCAGATGGCGCGCGATGTTCTGGCCTTGCTCGATGGGCTGGGCATTTCGTGCACGCTCTTTGTCGGCCATTCGACCGGCGGCGCGATCGGGCAACATCTGGCGCTCGATGCGCCCGAGCGGCTGGACAAGCTCGTGCTCTCGTGCAGCTGGCCCGGGCCGGATGCCTATTTCCTCGAATTGTTCCGCACGCGCCGCGCCATTCTCGAGCATGCGGGGCCTGAAGCCTATCTTGCCTCGGGCACGTTTCTGGGCCTGCCGAGCCGCTATGTCCAGCCGCAGATCGCGAGCGCCAAGGCGACCATGGAAGAGCGGCTGCGCGCCTTTCCCGGCATGGCGGTCGAGCTCTCGCGCATTGCTGCCGTCATGGCGCACGATCTGCGCGCGCGCCTGTCGGAAATTACCGTGCCGACCCTGTGCATCGGTGCCGAGGACGACCAGATCACGCCGCCCGGCTTTACCGAGGAAATGGCCGCTGCCATTCCCGGGGCCGAGCTGCATCTGCTCCCGCGTGGCGGACATTTCTGCCCAACGGCGCAGACACAGGCCTATAATGCCCGCATCACCCAGTTCCTGACGCGATAGGAGTTCGACCAATGTCTGCATCGCCCCCCAAAGGCCATCCGACCAAGGGTCATTCGGTGATTGTCGGCCCTGATGAGGGCACATCGCTGTGGCAACCCATGCCCAGCCGCGGCTATGTCAATGTCAACCTCACCGCCGACAACATGCCATACGACACCTGGTCCTCGGGCATTCAGGTGATGCCACCGGGCTGCATGGTGCGCGAACACGGGCACAAGCAGAACCACGAGCTGGTGTTCATCTATGAGGGCGAGGCCGAATGCGACATTGACGGCGAAGTGACGCGCTGCGGCCCTGGCACCACGATCCTGTTCGGGCGCAATTGCACGCACTGGATCAAGAATGTCGGAGATACCGACATGAAGATGTTCTGGGTGTTCTTCCCGCCCGGACTCGAAGACTGGTTCCGCGCCATCGGTAAGCCCCGCACGCCCGGCGATCCCATGCCCGAACCGTTCGACCGGCCCGGCAATGTCCAGGAGGTGATGGACAAGATGCGCTTCCTCCCGCCGCGCGGAACCCCCGCCAAGTAATGCGCATCATCACGCAAAGCGATGTCGAGCGGCTGCTTCCTGTGGGCGAATGTGTCGCGGTTATGGCCGAGGCCATGCGGCAGGTTTCGGCGGGCAATATCAATTTGCCGATCCGCCAGTTCATGCCCGTGCCCGGCGCTGCTGGCAAAATGGCGATCATGCCGGGTGCATTGGGCACAGCTGGCAGCGATGATGATGCCAGTTTCGGCATCAAGCTGGTGTGCAAATACGAGCGGCCGCATGGTGATCCGCTCGGCACGCATGTGGGCATGGTGCTGCTGTTCGATAGCGCCAAGGGCATCCCGCTTGCCATGCTTGAAGGCTCCTCGCTTACCGCGATCCGCACCTCTGCCGCCAGCGCGCTCGCCACGCGCGAGCTGGCGCGCGCAGATGCGAGCGAGCTGGCGATCCTGGGCAATGGCGAGCAGGCCATGCGCCATGTCCATGCCGTGCGCGCCGTGCGCCCGATCGAGCGGGTGACGATCTGGGGCCGCGATGCCGCGCGGGCGAAGGATTTCGCTGCCGAAGTGACCCGTCAGACATGCCTGCCCGCCCGCGCCTGTGCCAGCGCCGAAGATGCCGCAAAAGGCGCGCATATCATTTGCACCACAACTTCTGCGAAAGAGCCGATCCTGTCCGGCGCCGCGCTTGAGCCGGGGCAGCACATCAATCTGGTCGGCTCGGCCATTCCGACCACTGCAGAGGTCGATGACGAGGCGGTTTCGCGCGCACGCTTCTATGTCGATTATCGCCCCGCAGCGATGGCGGCGGCGGGCGAACTGCTCAAGGCGATTGCTAGCGGCGCGGTGAGCGAGGCGCATATCGTGGGCGAGATTGGCGAAGTCGTGGCTGGCACCGTGCCCGCGCGCCAGTCGCCCCAGGAAATAACCATGTACAAATCACTCGGCGTGGCAGCGCAGGATCTCGCCGCCGCGCATGCGATCTGGCGCGCTGCCGAGGCAGAGAATTGCGGCACACTTGTGGATCTGATGCGCTGATCAGCCCGCGAGCAGCGTGACCGTGCGGCGGCTGATCGTCGACTTGACGCATTGCGCGATGC
>DAIQNS010000112.1:0-7282 GCA_036788315.1 Alteraurantiacibacter sp.
CCGCAGCTATGCGCCCGGCTTCATTTTCACCACATCGCTCAGCCCCGTGCTTGTCGCGGGCGTGCTGGCGGCGGTGCGTCATCTCAAGTCCTCGAGCAAAGAGCGCGAGGGGCAGCAGGCTTCCGCCGCCTATCTGAAGCAAGCGTTCCGCAATGCCGGGCTGCCGGTGATGGATTCGGTGACGCATATCGTCCCGCTGATGGTCGGCGATCCGGTGCGCGCGAAGAAGATCTCCGATATCCTGCTCGCGGAATACGGGGTCTATGTGCGCGGAACCGAGCGCCTGCGCTTCACGCCCGGCCCCGCACACACCGCTGAAATGATGGATGAACTGGCCAGCGCGCTGGTCGAAATCTGGGACCGGATGGAACTGGAGCTTGCCAGAGCCGCATAGTCGTGATTTTTCACGGTGTGCGGATTTCCAAACGATTCGCGCCAGGTTTGCTTTCCTTTAGAACTGTCTCTCATTGAAATTTGGACCGGGGGGTCTCTTGGTGAAGAAGAATATACTTGGTGCAGCGCTTGTGCTTGTGCTTGCGGGATGTGGCGGCGGTGACGGCGGCAGCTCGCCTCCAACGGGCGGCGGTACGCCAACTCCGACGCCGACAACTTCGCCTACCCCCTCACCTACGCCCACCCCGACTTATCAGACCTTCGCGCAGCTGACCGGCACGCAGACCTTCGGCACCGTTTGTGGCGGCAATTACAACGGCCCGCAGCGGCTGACGGTTGGTGGCGAACCGCTTGGCGATCGTTTTGCCACGATTGTCTCTGATCGCAGCCAGCCAAGCTATCAGATTTCGAGCCCCGGCAACGGATCGTTCCCGGCGTTCTCGACCACTTTCACGCAGGCTGATCGCGACACCACGGTGAGCAGCGAGAGCTATCGCAAAACAGCCTCCACCGGCTTTACGGAGCGGTTCACCATCTTCGCGCTGACCTCTGGAGGGGCTGAATTGCCCTATGTCAGGGTGTCTTCCGCCGCGGTCCAGGCCATTCAAGGCTTCTACAGCTTTACCTGCGTCTACGGCGTGCCAAGCATCGTAACCGATCGTCCATCGTCGACCGCCAGCTACACCGGCCTTGCCACCTTCGGCTCAGCCGACATTACCCGTTCCGGCCCCACTGGCCCCGTAACCGAGAGCTACCGGATCAATGCGTCGACAGTGACGATGACCGCGAACCCGGCCAATGGCCAGATTACCTTGTCGCTCGACCTCAAGGGCCAGCTGATCACCGGCGGCACCGTATCGCCCACAATCACTGATCTCGGCGTCTTCACAGCGAGCGAAACCGCAGACGGGGCGTCGCCGAGCTTTGCCGGGATCCTCCTCAATTCGGCCAACACCGTGTCGGGGACTGTTGGCGGGGGCTTTTTCGGACCTCAGGGCGGCACCGCCGGGATATCGGTCAGCATCCGCACCCAACGTCTGGACGCGAGCGAACTTACGCTCGGCGGGATGTTCGTCCTGCGCGCTCAGTAGATTTCTGATCTCGTCTCTCCGGAAAATGGCTTCCAGCGCCAATTCCGGAGAGAGCATTGAGAGCAGCCTAATCGGGCGTCTTTACCACCAGAGTATCGATCGCTGCCGAGGATAGCAGGCCATTGGCCACGCTACCGATAGTGGCATGCCGGAACCCGCTTTCGCCATGCGATCCGATGACCAGCAAATCCGCGCCGATCTGATCAGCCACAGACCGCACGATCTGATACGGGTCCTGGATACGGACATGCGTGATCAGTTTCTCGCGCGCGCCATCCGCGATGGAAAGCTCCTCGACAAAGCTGCGCATTCCCGCTCGGCACGCCGCAAGCACATCATCGCGCGAATAGACTGCCTGATCGAGGCTCTGAAAGGGCATGTGGCATCCGTGCGCGATGTGAAATTCCGCCTCGGGAAATTCCGCCATCGCCCATTCGAGCGCCTTGGCGGAAGGCTTCGAATAATCGGTTGCCAGAAGGATTGTGGCATAAGGCCGGTGCGGTCGCTGTTTGACGACCAGCACAGGCTGATCACAATGGCGCAAGGTATAGTCCACTGCGGTGCCGAGGAAATAATCGATCAGCGAATTGTGCCGCGCCGGGCCCATCACCACCAGACTGGCATCATGCGAACTGGCGGCTTGGGCTAGCGCACTGGGCGCGGCACCTTCAGGATAGCTGAACTCAACCTTGGCGGCTCCGCCAAGGCCCTCTGGAAGCACATCACGCATCTTGCGATCAAGGCTGGCCTGATCGAACATCGCGGCCTGCTTGTGGTCGAGCGCATGCGCCAGCACAACCTTCCTGCCCAGTTGCTCGCCCAGCATGATCGCCCGGTCGATTGCCCGATCCGCGCGCGCGCTGAAATCCGTTGCCGCTACAATTGGTCCTGCCATGACTCTCTCTCCTTATTGCATCTCTTGCGATAAGGCAGATCATGGGCGTGTATAGCGAAATTGAATTTGATCTAGCGCAAACTTACGACATTATTGCTGACACGCTGGTCGACCCGCTCGCCGCTGTAGAGGCTTGCCATCGGCTCATCCTCGACCACCGCAATCAGATTTGCGCCAAAGCCGTTGAACCCGGTTTTCATCGCCGCGCCATAGGCACCGAGCATGCCGATTTCGATGTAATCGCCTGCCTGGATGTCTCCGGGAAGCATGAAGGGGCCCTTCATGAAGTCGGCATCGTCGCAGGTCGGACCATAGAAGGAAAACTCCTCCGCCGGGTCGCGCAAATCGTCTTCCAGTGCCTGCACCGGAAAGCGCCAGGCGACATGCGCAGCATCGAACAGTGCGCCATAAGCACCGTCATTGATGTACAGCTCATCGCCGCGGCGCTTTTCGACCTTGACGATGATCGAGGAGTATTCCGCACACAAGGCGCGCCCCGGCTCACCCCAAAGCTCGGCCGAATAGGAAATCGGCAGCGCTTCGAAATGATGATGGATCAGCGCGAAATAATCTTCGAGCGCGGGCGGCTCCATGCCCGGATAGACGCTCGGGAAACCGCCGCCAACATCGATGATGTCGACCGTGACCGCCGCCTCGGCAATCGCGGCACGCACCCGCTCGAGCGCCTGCACATAGGCAAATGGCGTCATCGCTTGCGAGCCGACATGGAAGCAGATGCCAAGCGCATCGCAATGCTGGCGTGTGGCTTGGAGCAGCGGTGCGGCATCGACCAGATCGACGCCGAACTTGGCCGCCAATGACAGCTCGGAATGTTCGGAAGAAACGCGCAGGCGCACGAGCAGGTTGAGATCGGCTGCGCCGTCGGTGGCTGCGACAATCTTCTCCAGCTCTTCCAGCGTATCGAGGCTGAACGTGCGCACGCCATGCTCGAAATAAGCTTCGCGAACCGCGCTTGCGGTCTTCACCGGATGCATGAAGCACAAGACTGCCTTGGGCAGAATGCTGCGCACCATCCGCACTTCGGCAATCGAAGCGACATCGTAATGCGTGATGCCATTGTCCCACAGGATCTGGATCAGATCAGGCGAAGGATTGGCTTTCACCGCATACATCGCCTTGCCCGGAAACTTCTCCGAGAAAAAACGCGCAGCGCGCGCCGCTGCATGCGGGCGCGTGAGGATAACGGGTTCGTCGGGCGCAAGCGCCCGAACTACAGCCTTGGCGTTGGGGAAGATGTGCAATTCAAGGGACCTCCGAACGGTTACGTGACACAAGCTGCCTTGCGGTTAGGAAGTCCCCTTGGGGCAGCGGAAGAGCGCGTATAGTTGGCTCCCCGCATTTCGCAAGCGGAAATATGGCTTTTGTCAGCCCTTCTGGAAGTCGATTTGCGGAACCTGATCGACCACGCCCTGCTCGCTGTCATCAAGCCGGTGGAAATCGGCCTCGGAAAAGCCGAGCATGCCGGCAAACAGCACGGCGGGGAAGCTTTCGCGCGCCGTGTTGAAACGCGAAACCGCCGCGTTCAGCGCACGCCGCGCCGCCGCCAGCTTGTCTTCGACATCGGCCAGTTCGCGCTGCAATTCCTGAAAGTTCGTATTGGCCTTGAGGTCGGGATAAGCTTCGCCCAGTGCCAGAAGTTTGTCGAGCGCAACGCGCAACGTTGCCTCGTCACTTGAATTCGGCCCGCCTTGCGCTGCCTGATTGCGCGCCGCGATCACCTGCTCGAGCGTCTCCTGCTCGTGGCTGGCATAGCCTTTCACCGTGTTGACCAGATTGGGAATGAGATCGTGCCTCTGGCGCAATTGCGCATCGATATCGGCCGCGCCCTGATTGACGTTCTGGCGCAGCGCCACAAGCCGGTTGTAAATGCCGATCAGAAGGAGCGCGAGCCCGCCTACGATCACCGCCAGAACGATCCACCCCATGATAAGCTTCCCTCATTGCCCCGTAATGCGCTAACTGTGCCACGGACTGCGCGAACAGGGAAGAGCGCAAGATATATCGGCAAGATTGGGGGATGCCATGATCGAACGGCCGGACGTCGATGCGCTTATGGCAGGGGAACTGGGCCAGTGGCTGGAAAGCCAGGTCGCGGTGCGCGATGAGGCCAAGGCAAAGACCGGCAACCGGCGCTTTATCGTTGTCGGCGCAATTGCCTGCGCCGCAATATTTGCGCTGATCGCCTTTCGCATCGATTTCATGACCCTCCTATGGTTCGGCGGCGCTGCGGGCGTTGCAGGCTTTGCCTGGGCCGAACAGCCCAAGCGCAATGCGGTGCGCGCAGTCAAGGACGGCATCAACACCGCCATCGCAGATGCGCTTGGCTTTGTTTACGAGCAGGAGTGCGAAGCGGGCAGCGCATTCGTGCTCGCCTCCTTCTGCAAGCTCGTGCCCAAGCACGACCGGGCAAGTTTCGAAGACAAATGGAGCGGAAACTTCGGCGATGTGCCCTTCTCGCTGCACGAGGCCAAGCTCGAAGAGCGGCGCGGCTCAGGCAAGAACAAGCGCTGGGTTACGGTGTTTCGCGGGCTCATCATGTCCGTTGGCTATCGCCGGCGCTTTCACGGCACGACCTTACTGGTGCGCGACAATGAACATCGCGGGCTGTTCGGCGGCAAGAAGGACCATATCACGGTCAGCAATACGCGGCTCGATTATGCCAAGATGGTCCACCCCCAGTTCGAGGATGTGTTCGATATCTACACCAGCGATCAGGTGGAGGCGCGTGACCTCATCGACCCGGTCTATGTCGAGCGGCTGATTGCGCTCGAACGCGCCTACAGCGGCAAGGACATCGGCACGATCTTTCACGAGGGCAGTCTGATCGTCGCGCTCAAGACAGACGACATGTTCGAAAGCGGCTCGATCGACGCAAGCAATGATCGCGCGGGCCTCGAACGCACGCTCGATCAGTTTGCCAAGCTGGCCGACCTTGCCGCCACGCTTAACCGCGATGAAGGACTGCCCGGCGCGCTCAACCTTCGCTGAACAGCTTCGCCCAGGCGCGCTTCTCACGGCTCTTCCATGCGCCGCGATGATAGGCATCGCTCGCCAGCAAGGGCATGACCGAGCCCGCCTCGGCAAAGACCATCTGCTCGATCCCCGTGTTCACCTTGCCCCAGCTTGCCGCTTCCTGCAGCGTGGAGGAGGAACACGCGCCGTCGCGCACGTCGGCAACGGTGATCTGCACGGCGTATTTGTGGACCGCAACATCCTCGTGGCCGAGGATTTCGGCGCACACCACGGTGTCCTGGATGAAGTTCTTGGGCACCCCGCCGCCGACCATGAGTAGTCCGGTTTCGCCCGCTGCAATCTTGATTTCGGTCAGCTCGCGGAAATCGGCGATGGCGTCGAGCACCATGTATGGCTTGCCTTCCTTCATCCGGTCGACCTGATGCTTCACGAGGCCGAAGCCTGCCGAGCTGTCGACGAACGCCGGGCAGAAGATCGGCACGTCATGCTCATAGGCGAGCTTGACGAGGCTGTTGTCCTTCTTGCCATGTTCGACCAGATATTTGCCCATTTCGCGGATGAAGGCGCGGCTCGAATATGGCTTTGCCTCAAGCGAATTAGCAATCGCGTTGATCGTGAAATCGCAATCCTGCAACTGCTCTTCATCGATATAGGTGTCGTAAATCCGGTCGATATAGCTTGTGGCCCAGCCCCTCGAAGAAATCCATGTCTACAATCGTCGCGCCTGTCGCAACGATGCAATCGACCATGTTCGAGCGCACGAGTTCGGCATAAAGGTCCATGCAACCGCCCGCGCTGGTCGAGCCCGCGATGACGAGGAAAATCGTTGCGTCCTTGTCCTCGATCATCTGGTTGTAGATGCCGGTGGCGCGCGCGAGATCGCGGCTGGTGAAGCTCATCTTGCCCATGGCATCGATGATCGGGCGCGCGTCATAGGGGGTGATGTCGATATGCTCGACCTCAGTGGACAACAGCTCGGCCTTCTTCTGAGCATCGGCGCGGGTATCGTTGATGGCGGTGTCGGTCATGGCAAACAATCCTTGGTGCAACTAGGGCGCGGGCGCGGATTAGTGGCTGGCGCAGCGCGCGTAAAGGCGTATTGCGCATTTTCATGAGCGATCCGGCGCATATGCGCAAACCCACGTTAACAGGCGTCCGCGAAGCGGCGGCGAAAGTCGCAGCGATCCTGCCGCCAACGCCGCTTCTGCCGCTTGAAATCCGCGGCGTGCAATGCTGGGCGAAGGCCGAAGGGCTGCAACCGATCGGCGCGTTCAAGATCCGCGGCGCTTGGCATCGTCTCACCGCACTTTCGGAGCAGGAACGCGCGCAGGGCGTGGTCGCGGTATCGAGCGGCAATCATGCGCAAGGCGTCGCCTGGGCGGCGAACCGCCTCGGCATTCGCGCTGCCATCGTGATGCCTGCCGATGCACCCGCGATCAAGCTGGCGCGCACGCGCGAACTCGGCGCGGAAATCATCCTTTATGACCGCATGAGCGAGAACCGCGAAGCCATCGCCAGCGCGCTTGCGGCAGAGCGCGGCGCGACTTTCGTGCATCCTTTCGCGGACCCTTGGGTGATCGAGGGGCAAGGCAGCGCCGGGATCGAGATCGCGGCGCAATTGCGCGCGCAAGGCATTGATGGGCCGAGCCGCATCATCACTTGTTGCGGCGGCGGCGGGTTGACCGCTGGCCTCGCCCTCGCCTGCCCCGAGGCGCAGATTGTGCCCGTTGAACCCGAAGGCTGGGACGATGTCGCGCGTTCGCTGGCTACCGGCACTATCCAGTCCATCGCTGCCGATCCGCCGTCCACGCGCTGCGACGCGCTGCAAACGCTGCGCATGGGGGAGCTGACCTTCGCTACACTGCATGCGCTGGGCGCCCGCGGCGTTGCCGTTTCAGAGGTAGAGGTC
>DAIQNS010000113.1:0-2769 GCA_036788315.1 Alteraurantiacibacter sp.
TGAATATCCGGTTCCGAAATCATCGAGCACAAAGCGCACACCCTCGCTGGAAAGATCCTTCATGAAGCGGGTGGTGTTGTCATCATCCTCCAGAAACAGGCTTTCGGTCACTTCCAGTTCGAGCCGGTGCGGGCTGAGCCCGGCCTCTTTCAGCGCGGCAAGTATGCCCAGCGCGGAGCCCGGCGCCTTGATCTGCACCGGCGAAAGATTGACCGCGAGCATCACATCCTCGGGCCAGCTTGTGGCCGCGCGCGCAGCTTGCGCGGTGACCCAATTGCCGAGCGTGATGATGAGGCCCGATTCCTCGGCAACCGGGATGAATTCGTCGGGGCGCAGTTCGCCCTTTTCAGGGTGGAACCAGCGCAGCAATGCTTCAAAGCAGCGCACCTTGCCCGTTTCCAGATCGACAATCGGCTGGAAGAATACGCACAGCTCGTCCTTCTGGATGGCAGCGCGCAGATCGGCGACCATTTCCTTGCGTCGGGCGATCTCGCGCGTCATCGCGTGGTTGAAGGAGCGCACCTTGTGCCGCCCGCCAAGCTTGGCATTGAACAGCGCAATGTCCGCTGCCTGCATCAGCTTGTTGATCGTTGGAGCATCCTCGGGCATCAGCGCAATGCCGATCGCCGCGCCGCTTTCGATCCGGTGGCCCGCCAGCCTGATGGGTTGCGCGAGAACTTCGCTGAGACGCTGGCAAAGCTGCTCTGCCTGCGTGCGGCCGGGCACAATGAGGCCAATCACGAATTCATCGCTGCCGAAGCGGGCTATGGCCGAATTCTCGGGGCAGTGTTTGCTGAGCCGCTGGCCCATTTCGAGCAACATGAGGTCGCCCATGGTGTGGCCCAGCGAATCGTTCACATCCTTGAAGCGATGGAGATCAAGCCAGATCAGCGCGATCTGCTCATCAGACGTTAGCTGTCCGCTCAATTGCTCAAGTCGCCGATCAAGCCCGGCGCGGTTCATGAGCCCCGTCACGCTGTCCTCGTGCGCCTGGCGCTCCATCTGCTTGGCAAGCGAGCGATAGTCTTGGGTGAGATTCGCCTGCTCGGTCATGGTCTGGAAAAGTTTGACTGTGACTGCCGCCATCCCGGCGACCATGAAGGGAATGATGATCGCCAGGACGCTGTTGGCAAAATGGCCAAGCTGCAGAAGGGCAATGATGATGGGGATTGTGGTCGTCGCCAACTGGATCAGCGCGACGACCGGCCGGCCTGCATTGCGCATCGCGATATCGACTATGAAAGTCATCGCATAGGCCACAGCCAGCACTTCGACCGGGGTCGGCGCGCCAATCCGCAGCACTGTTGCCGCCATCAATCCCACGCAAGCCGCAAAGCCGACTGCGGCAACGGGATAGAGCTTGTACAGCCAGATCAGCGATTCAGGCGCGTTGTGCTTGGTGTAGATCACGCTGACGCCAAGGCGGATGCATGCGATCGAGGTAATCGCCAATGCGGTAAACAGCAGCAGCGGGTCGCGGGTGAAGGCATAGGACGTCCAGCTTGCCATCATCGCGCAGGAACTGCCGATCATGAGCCCGACGATTTGCGTATGCATCGATCCGTTCAGGCGGGCACGCAGACGCTTGTCCAGACGGCCCCCGCTGATGATGACTTCCAGATGTTTTTCAAGACCGAAAATGGCTCAGCTCCCCGCACGTTGCAGCAGCCTTAGGCGTGAAGTGTAACCGGCACCTTAACTATCAACTGCGCAAACTACTTCCCTTAAAAGAAAGACTTAGTGGCCGTTCGCTAAGGTTTGATCGCTCGCGGGTTCAGCGCAGTCTGGCCATTTCGCGCAAGTGCGGCAGACGCAGCGCCAGGCGACCATCGAGCGCCGCGCAGATATTGCGCCAATGCGCGAACTCCTGCTCATTCCCTTGCACAAAGGCAGCTAGCGCTTCGTCATGCGCTTCTTGCGCGGCGCCAAGCCCATGCCGCGCGAAATGGCGCAGCGCGGCTGTCAGTCCGGTTTCGTTGCTCGCACTGCCGCCTGTAGCCCCGTTTCCCGTAAGCCCATCGCTATTATCATTTGCCGCGCGCGGAAAGGCGAGGCTCCCGCTGCTGGGCCGGATACGCGTACGCAGGGCAGGATTGCGGGCGGCAAATCGGATCGACATGGCGATTGGGAAGCCCTTCGCTGGAGTTGAAACACACGATCTCCTGATGGAGAAACAGTGGTTTAACAGACCCGACCTAAGCTAAGGTTCCAGCACATGGTTTCCCAAGTGTTGCGCATGATGCAACAGGCGCCGCCCGCTGGTTCAGGGCCGCACAATCCACTGGCCGGCGCGGGCATATTCCTCGCGCACCTGCCCGGACCCGGGCAGAATTGGCTGATCGGGGCGGGCTGGAGCGGGCGCAGCGGATGGCAGATTGGCCACGGTGGCAGCGGCGACAACGGCCACATACGCGGGCTCGATCGGTGCTGCGAGCAGCGGCAAATCGGGCGCATCCAGAGCCTTTGGCGAGGTGAACAGCGGCGATGGCTCTCCGCCGCGATAGCGCGTGGTGAAAGCTGCAGCCTGCCCTTGCGCGCCCGGCCAGCGATAGAAAGTATGCGCGCCTACAGTCACGACATTGGTTAACGTGGGCGCCCAATAGGGGTTCACCTCAAGCGTGTGGAAATGCGTGGCATGACCGACCGGCGCATAGACCACGCCCGCAAGCGCCTCGCGTGCGACGCGTGCCGCAATGCCATTGAAGGCCGCTTCCTCACGCCGCACCATCGCGCCGTCGCAGGTGAAGCTGAACTGGCAGCCGGTGGTGC
>DAIQNS010000113.1:2779-7265 GCA_036788315.1 Alteraurantiacibacter sp.
GCACACGGTCGAAGGAAAAGCGGGATGCGCGACGCGGTTGAGGATGACCTGCGCAACGGCGCGTTGTCCGGAAATCGATTCGGAGGAGGCCTCGTAATGCAGCGCCATCGTCAGGCAGCGCTGGGCGCGGGCATGATCGCGGTCCGATCCGCTGAAACGCCACGGCTCTGCTCCCGCCTGCCCGGCCAGCGGCAAAGCTGAAGGCTCGAACGCCAGCGCTTCGCTATCGACCAATTGTGCCGCATTTGTGGAAAAGGATGCATCTTCAAGGAAATAGAGCGCCGATCCGGGGAAATTCTCCCCCGGCAATTCCGAAGCTATCGCCTCTTGCTCCGCCTTGTCGTCAGCGGACAGGCTGGCCGCCATTTGCGAGGGCAAGGCCAGCGCAGGCACGCCAATCGCGAGCGCAAGCACCGCCAGACGGCGCCACGGCAAAACACGGGAAGCAATGAGGGAAAGTTTGGCGGGCATGGCGTTTCGCATAGCCGAGCATGCGCATGTTGCACAGCAGCATAAACCGCGCAGTCTCGCAACGGGACGGTGCCCGGGGCAAACATTGCGAATATGCAACATGTTGCAGCCCGGGATTTTCCGCTCTAAGCGCAAGACATCGTCATGGAATGTCCTGTTGTCGCAGGACGCGTCTCGGGGCCGGATTTTCTGGCCGCGAAGCGTAGGGAAGCAGGTTGAAATCCTGCGCTGCCCCCGCAACTGTGACCGGGGAGGGCCGCCTCCATTATGCCACTGCATTTGCCTCCGGGCAGTGTGGGAAGGCGGAAGCGGCGCGATGATCCGGGAGTCAGGAGACCTGTTTCATGTGCGGTCGTTCGGCTCCGGGCGGGGTGTACCGATAGCCAGCGGAAGCGCATGAAGCGCGCCGGACGAACCGGCGTCGCGCGCCTCCTGCCTTGAACGGCATTGTCGTTCATGAGTGGAGGTCGAATTGCGTAAAAAATACAGTATTTCTATAACTTGTGCTGCATTATTGGCAACATTTCCCAACGTCTCGCAGGCGCAGATCCAGCGCGAGGTGTTGGAACCCGGCTGGCTTGAGGACTGCAATGCCGACGGCGCAAATAGCGTGCCGGATTGTACTTATCTGGGTGCCTACCGGCCACTTGCCGCGTCGCAGATTATCGTCACCGCGACCGCCCGCACGCAGCGCATCGAGGACAGCGGCAAGGCCGTTACAATCATCACCAGCGATGAAATCGAGAGCATCCAGGGCGCGGATATCACCCGCGTCCTCGAACGCGTCCCCGGTGTCACAATCACCCGCAATGGCGGCATCGGCGCGACGACGAGCTTGCGCATCCGCGGCTCGGACAATGATCAGGTGCTGACCATGATCGACGGGGTGCGCGTCGCCGATGCGGGTTCGATCGGGAACGGCTATGACATCACCAATCTGCTTCCCGGCAATATCGAGCGGATCGAGGTGCTGCGCGGATCGAACAGCACTATCTGGGGTAGCTCGGCGGTGGGCGGCGTGATTTTCGTGTCGACCGCAAGAGGCAAGACGGGCGCGCGCCTCTTGGTCGAATACGGGAGCCGCGAAAGCGCCTACTTCTCCGGTGATGCCAGCTACAGCGAAGGCGCCTTCGGCATCACGGCCTACGGCAGCTGGTTTGAAACCGAGGGCTTTTCGGCGCTGGCGTCGGGCACCGAGAAGGACGGTTTCGAGCAGCTCGCGGGCGGCGTGAATGCCGCTCTCGAGATAACCGATCAAATCACTTTCCGCGCTTCGGGCCGCTATGCCGATGGCACGGTCGAGATCGACAATTTCGGCGATACCGAGGATATCCAGAACACCGAGCAATATTCAGGCAGCGCCTCGCTCGATTTCGATGGCGACGCGATCGACCTCGTGGCCAGCTTCTCGCTCGCCGATACCGAGCGGCTCAGCACGAGTAGCTTCGGCCCCTTCATCTCCGATGGCAATCTCAATCGCGCCGATGTGCGCGCGGCTTTCCAGCTTGCCGATCCGCTGACGCTCTTTGCAGGCGGCTATTACGAATGGACCAGCTTTACCTCGAACTTCGGCGGCGATGCCGATCTTGCGCAGCGCGGCGGCTATGCGCAATTGGGCTGGTCGGCGGGCGGGCTCAATATCAACGCCGGCGCGCGCATCGATGATGGCACGCAATTCGGATCCGAAGTCAGCTTCGGCGCGGATGCAAGCTATGCGCTCACACAATCGGCGCGCCTTCACGCGAGCTATGGCGAGGGATACCGCGCGCCCAGCCTGTTCCAGCTGTTCGACGGCTTCTCGGGCAATCCCGATCTGCAGCCCGAGGACAGCGCCAATTATGATCTTGGCCTCGAAGTGGGCGAGCGCGGCGGCGCGTTCCTCTTTGATGTGACCGTCTTCCAGCGCGAAATCGAGAACCAGATCGAATTCGACAACACCACCTTCGTCTATTTCAATACCGAAAGCGCCCGCGCCCGAGGCGTCGAATTCGAAGCGAGTTTGCAGCCGACCGACAGGCTCGCCGTACTTGCCGCCTACACCATCCTGGGCACGAAACTGCGCAGCGGCCCCGATGCCGGAAACGCGCAGGGCCGCCGTCCGGGCGAGGCGCTGACACTGAGCGTGGATTGGCAGACTCCGCTGGCTGGCTTGACGCTTGGCGGCGATCTGCGCGCGGTGAGCGACAGCTTTGACCGCAACAATAATCTGAGCGTGCTGGGCGCCTATGAGGTGGTGACGCTGCGTGCGTCGCTGGCGCTGGGCGAGCGGTTCGAGATTTTCGGCCGGGCGGAGAACCTGCTGGATGAGCAATATCAGACCTCGGCGGGCTTCAACACCGCAGGGCGCGGGGTGTTTGCCGGCGTGCGGGCCAAGCTGTGAGAAGCGCGCTCCTCCTTGCCCTCGCGCTGGCGGGCTGCGCGCCTGGCGATGCGCGGCGCGAGGGAAGCGGGGAGCGCCCCACCATCGTCAGCCTCAACCCCTGCGCCGATGCGGTGTTGAGCGAATTGGCCGGGCCAGAGCAATTGCTCGCCATTTCGCATTACAGCCACGATCCGCGCGCGTCATCGATGGAAATTGCCAAGGCGCGGCGGTTTGCCAGCACCAGCGGCACGGCCGAGGAAGTGATGGCGCTTGGTCCCGACATTGTCGTTGCCGACACATTCCTTGCGCCCGCCACCAAGAGCGCGCTGGAGCGCGCAGGCATCCGTGTGGTGCAGGTCGGAATTATCGCGAGCCGAGAAGACAGCTTTGAAATGATTGACGAATTGGCCAAATTAGTCGGTGACCCTTTGATGGGCGCGGAAATTATGGAAAGCATCGATCTGGCGTGGGCCAGGGCGCGCTGGGAAGGCGAGCGGGTTCCGACAATTCTGTGGCAGGAGGGCGGCATCGTGCCGGGCGAGGATACGCTCGCAGCAGCGATGCTTGAGCATACCGGCTTCACGCTCCATTCGGCCGCGCGCGGGCTGGGGCAGGGCGCCTATCTGCCTCTTGAGGCGGTGCTCGCGGATCCGCCGCAAGTGGTTCTCGCATCAGGCGAGGAGCGGATGCTGACCCACCCGGTGCTGCGCCAGCTTGACGGGGTGGACTACCGCCGTTTCGATTCCAGCCTGCTCTATTGCGGCGGGCCAACGATCATCCGCGCGGTCGAGCGGCTGGCGCAAATCCGCGCAGAGCTCAACTGATGCGCCTCAATCTCGCCTTGCTGGCTTGTCTTGCGATTGCCTTGCCCTTGTCATTGCTGGCCGGGCGCGTGTGGATCGACCCGGCGAGCACGCCCAATGCCGCGCTTATCCTTGCGGAATTGCGTCTGCCGCGCGCCTTCCTCGCGGTGACGCTGGGCATGGGGCTGGGCGCTGCGGGGGCGGCGATGCAGGGCTATCTGCGCAATCCGCTTGCCGACCCCGGCCTGTTCGGCATCGCCCCCAGCGCGGCCTTGGGCGCGGTTGTCGCCCTTTGGCTCGGCGCGGCGACCGCCTGGCTGCTGCCCGTGCTCGCGCTTGCAGGAGCGGGCGGGGCGATGGCCTTGCTGGCGCTGATCGCCGGGCGCACAGGTGGCATTGCGCTGTTCACGCTTGCGGGCATGATGATTGCGAGCCTTGCGGGCGCGCTCACTTCACTGGCCTTGAGCCTTGCGCCCAACGCCTTTGCCTTGAGCGCAATATACACCTGGCTGCTGGGCGCACTGACCGATCGCGGCTGGTCCGATGTCGCACTGGCCGCGCCGCTTACGTTCGCGGGGATTGCCGCGCTGTTTTACGCCGGGCGCGGGCTCGATGCGATGACGCTGGGTGAGGCTTCCGCGCGCAGCCTGGGCATTGATCCCGAGCGGCTCAAATGGCTGCTGATCATCGGCACCGGGCTGACCGTGGGCAGCGGTGTCGCAGTGGCAGGCATCATCGGCTTTGTCGGCTTGATCGTGCCGCATCTGGTGCGCCCGCTGACCGACCGCAGGCCAAGCAGATTGATCCTGCCAAGCGCGCTGGCAGGCGGATTGCTGCTGTTGATTGCCGA
>DAIQNS010000114.1:0-7235 GCA_036788315.1 Alteraurantiacibacter sp.
AGATAGCCCACGGTGATATTCTCGCCCGGCCACGCCTCGCCGCTAATGTCGGTGTCGATCCCGGCCATGATCTTGATCAGCGTGGATTTGCCCGCGCCATTTGGCCCGACAATGCCGATCTTGGCACCGCGATAGAATTGCAGATTGATGTCCGAGAGCACCGGCTTGTTTGCGCCGGGGAAGGTCTTGGTCATGCTCTTCATGACGAATGCATATTGGGCGGCCATCGGGTCGGTCCTTCAGTCTGATAATCTGTGCAAGAGTTGGTGGCGCAGATAGGGCGGTGCGCGCCGCAGGGCAAGGCGGCAAACACGGACTATTGACCTCTTGTGCTGCCCTGCCTGCTGCGCACATAGGGCGGCGCATGGATATTGCGATTATCGGCGCCGGGATGGCCGGATTGACATGCGGCGCGGCTTTGCGCTCGGCGGGGCACGAGGTGCGCCTGTTTGACAAGGGGCGCGGGCCGGGCGGCAGGATGTCGACGCGGCGCATGAGCTCTGGCGGGGCTGATTACGCTTTTGACCACGGCGCCCAATATTTCACCGCGACCGATGCGCGCTTCCGGGTGCAGCTTGCCATATGGGAGAAGGAGGGCGTGGTTGCGCGCTGGCCTGCGGCGGGCGAGGATGCATGGGTCGGCACGCCGGGCATGAATGCACCGATCAAAGCGCTCGCCGGGCAAGCGGATGCGCGCTTTGGCGTGCGCATTCAAAGCATTCGGCGCGAGGGCAAGGCCTTTTGGCTGCTGCGCGAGGATGGCGGGATGGAAGGCGCTTTCGATGCCGTTCTGCTTGCCGTGCCTGCCGAACAGGCCGCGCCTCTGCTTGTCCGCCATTCCCCTGCGATGGCCAAGGCGGCTTCGGATGTCGAATCGCTGCCGTGCTGGACCCTGATGGCCGCCTTCGCTGCGCGCCTTGCTGCGCCCGATTGCCTGCGCGATAGCGGCGCGATCGGCTGGGCGGCGCGCAATTCTGCAAAGCCGGGACGCGGCGAGGGCGAATGCTGGGTGGTGCAGGGCTCGCCAGCATGGTCGGCTGAGCATCTCGAATGCGCGCCCGAGGAGGTGCAGGCGATGCTGTTTGCCGCGCTCGCCGATGCGGCAGGCGTTTTGCCAGCGCTCATCACGGCAAGCGCGCACCGTTGGCGTTATGCCAGTGTGCCGGTGAGCGAGCGGGCGGCCTTGTGGGACGCAGAAGCGGGCGTCGGCGCATGCGGAGACTGGCTGCTCGGGCCGCGCGTGGAGGCGGCTTATCTGTCTGGCCTTGCGCTGGCGGAAAAGGTCGGCGCGCGTGGCTGAGCTGACCGTCTGGCACGATGGCAGCTGCCCGCTGTGCCAGCGTGAAATTGCGTTGATACGCAGGCTCGACAAGCGCGGAGCCATCAACTTTGTCGATGCGCATGATTGCGCTGATGCCGCCTGCCCCATCGACCGGGCCGATCTGCTCGCGCGGTTCCATGCGCGTGAGGATGGCCAGCTTCATTCGGGCGCTGCCGCCTTTGCCGCGATGTGGCGCGCGATCCCGCTGCTGCGGCCCTTGGGGCTTGCCGCGCGCAATCGGCTTGTCCTTGCCCTGTTGGAGCGGGCATACCGGGCTTTCCTGCGCATTCGGCCGCAGCTTCAACGCCTGATGCGATGAGACGGCTTGCCGAGGGCGATAGGGCAAGCTAGGGGCGTCATCAGCAAGCAAAGCTGGCCTTACGGGCCTGTAGCTCAGTTGGTTAGAGCTGGCCGCTCATAACGGCTAGGTCGCGGGTTCGAGTCCTGCCGGGCCCACCAGCAATGCTTGCCCAGACCGGTCGGGGAGTGGCGCAGCCTGGTAGCGCATCTGTTTTGGGAACAGAGGGTCGCAGGTTCGAATCCTGTCTCCCCGACCATACTCTGGCCAGCGCCAGACAAGCGACCAGGCGTTAGCGCACCACGCTTTCCATCACATCGGCAACGCAACTCGGCTTGACACCGCGCAATTCCAGATAGGCGAATACCCGCCGCCACCAGTCATACAGGCGGTCAAGATCGGCCTCGTTGGTGACATAGGGCGTGTGGCCGGGCAGCAATGACGGGCTGTGAAACGAGAACACCAGCAGCGGCAGGCCATCGTCCAACGCAATGTCGATACTGCGAATGGCCTCCTCGACGCTCACGCCCTCGGGGGTCAGCGGTATGCGCTCGAGCAGGCCCAGCCGCGCCAGAATGCCGCGCAGGGAAGGTGCTCGCCACAGGCGCGGATAGAGATAATCGCCCTGCCTGCGCAGCAATCCCCAGAAGCATGTCGTCAACGGCAATTCGAGCACCTGCCGCTCTTCGTCGAGCCAATAAGGCGCGAGCGGATGCGGCCGGTAATTGGGCCCTCCGGCATGTGAATAGTCGAACTTGGCGCGAACCGAACTGTCGATCGCGATCCCCGCTTGCGCAAGCATGGCGCCGGTCTGCGGGCCAAGACCATAGCGGCCAGCGCGGTAAATCAGCGGGGCGACACCGAAATTCTGCTCGATCTTTTCGCGCAACAGGCCGAATTTCTGCGCTTCTAGATCAGGCGGCAGATTTCCGGCGAAGGAATTGTGCTGCGTCACTTCCTCGGCAAAGGGCGGGTTGACCCAGGGGTGCAACTGCACGCCAATCTCGGCCTTTCCCGCAGCGAGCGGCGCGCGCAGGATTTCCGCTGCCTCAACCGAGCTGGCGATTGGCCAGTCAACCAGCCAGATCGGCACAATGCCTTCGTTCTCGCAGAACTCCTGAAATTTGGCGATGCGCGGAACATGCACAGTGCCATGCGTATCGCGGCCCAGCGGCTCGTTCCAGTCGAACTCCTCCTCGGTATCCACAGTCAGCACAAAGCGCGGCATGCGATCGGAAAAGCGCGCCATTGCGCTTGCTGGTGGCGGATCAAGCATGCTCCGCAAGGCCATTCCAATCCCCCTGCCAAATTCTCCGCCGCCCGGCGCCTGCAGCCATGGCGTCAGGCCCCGCGCCGTGTCGTATCCTCGGCGTGTTCGGCCATGCGGGTGCCAGAGCGAGTAGGCGCGGGCAAGGTCAAAGTGATCCGCTTGTCGCCCAGCTTCAACTTGCCACCTGCCGTGCGCGCTTCGGCATCGGCCAGCCGCAAGGCAAAGCGCGGATGGAACATGCCCGCCGAGACCACCGGACGGCGCCTGGGCTCGAGCCTGCTTGACGCCAGCCGCTCCTGCAAGCCTTCGGGCCATTCGAGTTTCATGCGCAGCCGATCTTCCTCGGCAATCAGATCGAGCTGCAAATTCTCGCCCATGCCAAGCGCGCCCGCGACAGTCGCGAGAATGCGCCAGATCAATTGCGCCAGTTCCGCCTGGCTCATTCCGGTGCCAAAATCCGCGCCGGTGACTGTCAGATCGAACCCGGCACCGCGCGGTTCGAGCACGCCGTGCAAGCGGCGCAAGGTCTCGCTTGCCACCTGGCGCAAATCGGCATCGCCCGCGTCGAGCTCAAGGTCGCCGCTTTCCAGCCGCGCCAGCCGGTCGACCTCGTCAAACCCCGCGAGGAGCTTGGCCGCATCGACCGCAATCGCTGCGGCATGCGCGCGATATTCATGCGGGACCGCGCCGAAGAGCTGTTGCTGGATGATTTCGGCAAAGCCCTGAATGGCATTCACCGGCGTGCGCAACTCGTGCAGCAATTCGCGGGCATGATCCGTGCGCGCATCGGCGGCTGTCGCTTCTGCGCGTCGTGGCGGCGCGCGGCGCAGGCGGCCGCGATAGCCTTCGAAGGCCCCGGTAGCGCTTGCAAAGACCGGCGCTGCGTCAAGCAGCCATTCGCCGCTGATGCCGGGTGCTGCATCGATCGTGATGGGGGCGAGCACAAGCGGATGATAATGGCGCAGCGCGGCGGTGATACTGTTGGCCGAATGGCGCACGAGCGGCCCGGCCTTGGGCGTGGTGAGCGCCATGCCGACAAGCCACGGAGCAATCTCGCTCGAAGCCCAGGTAACGATCCCCTCGGCATCGCTGCGGAAATCGGCCTGCTCGATCCGGCCCGTCGCATCCGAGCCGAGCGCATCGCCAAGCGGCAGGCGCGGCGCATAGATCGGCGCGCGGCGTGTCCCGCGAAAGCGCTCGATCCGTTGCAGCAGATTGGCAATGCTCTCGGGTGTCTTCAGGCTTGATGGCGCCTCGAATGGAGGTGGGGGCGGTGGAGCTTGTGCTGCGCGGGGCCGGGCTGCAGGTGGAGGAGGGGGATTGATCGGCGCAGTGTCTTCCATGACCCCTTGCTCGGCCGCTCCGACATTCCCGACCGTTTCGAAATCCGCCATGCCCGGATCGGCAAGCACCAGATCGCCCACGCCCAGCCGTTCAAGTTGTTGCACAACTCTGCCGGGCAAGTCTCTGCGATGGCGCAGGAAACCGCGCGCCGTGGGAGGGAGGCGCGGGATGAGCGCCAGCCATTCCTCTTCGCCGAGCCGTGCCATCGCCATGGCGGACGCGGCAAGTCGCGGCTCGCACCAGGCCAGCGCTTCCACCAGTTCGCTGTTGCGCAGTCGCAGGCCTGGTTCGCGCAGGATCTGCGTTTGCATTTCCGCCGGGATCTGATCGGTCAGTTCGGCCAGCCGCATGCCCGCCTCGTAAGCGAGTTCCGGAGCCAACCCTGCCTCGCCGCTGCCCAGCAGGTCGAGCAATTGCCGGAACTGGGTGCGCGCCGCCGCCTCGCTTCCTGCGCGCTTGCGCAAGACGGTTCTGAGGCGATCGTCAAATTGCATGGGTACTCCGGCACGGGGCGCGGCATCGCGCGACTGCCCTTTACCCGATCCTAACCACGCGGGAATTGCCGCTATTCGCTGCGTTGCAAAAAGGGACGATTGCCGCCATAAACAACAATCTGTTCACAAGGGCGGTGGAATTTGGTGTGAAATTGCTTGGCATTTGGCAATTGGTCACCCGGGCGCGATGATTGGGGCTTTTGATGGGGAATCTGGACCAGATTGATCGCCGGTTGCTCGCCGAATTGCAGGATCAGGGGCGCGTCACCAATGTCGATCTCGCCACGCGCGTCGGGCTGACCGCGCCGCCCTGCCTGCGCCGGGTGCGCGCGCTCGAAGAAGCGGGCGTGATCAAGGGCTATCATGCGCAGCTTGACGGGGCGAAGCTCGGCTTCACGATCATGGTGTTTGCGATGGTCTCCCTGCGCAGCCAGGCCGAAGAGGATTTGCGCGCTTTCGAAGAGCATGTGCTCGCGCTGCCCGAAGTGCGCGAATGCCATATGCTCAATGGCGAGATCGATTTCATCCTCAAGATCGTGTCGAAGGATCTGCAAAGCTTCCAGGAGTTTCTGACGAGCAAGCTGACGCCTGCGCCCAATGTCGCCTCGGTCAAGACCTCACTGACGATCCGCACCGCGAAACATGAGCCGGGCGTGCCGCTGGAGTGAAGCGGCTGGCGGTATTTTACCGGGGTTTCTGCATGATGGCTGGCATCTCCATTCGCTGTGCAAGATGGGGTGTGCCGAAGTGTTTGTGGTAGGAAAGGACTAGCTTCTAGTCCGCTTCCCGCTTCGCCAGCCAGTCCTCCAGCCATTTGATCGTGTAATCGCCATTGAGCACGTCGGGCTCTTTCAACAGCGCCTGATGCAGCGGGACCGAGTGCTTCACGCCTTCGATCACCATTTCCTCGAGCGCGCGGCGCAGGCGCATCAGGCATTTCTCGCGGCTCGAGCCGTAGACGATCAGCTTGGCGATCATCGAATCGTAATAGGGCGGGATCCGGTATCCGGCGTAAAGCCCGCTATCGACGCGCACATGCATGCCGCCAGCCGCATGGTAATAGTTCACGAGGCCCGGCGAGGGGGCGAAGGTGAAGGGGTCTTCGGCATTGATCCGGCACTCGATCGCATGACCCTGAAACACGATCTCGTCCTGCGTGACCGAGAGCGGCTTGCCATCGGCAATGCGGATCTGTTCGCGCACGAGGTCCATCCCGGTGATCATTTCGGTAACGGGATGTTCGACCTGCAGGCGGGTGTTCATCTCGATGAAGTAGAACTCGCCGTTTTCCCACAGGAATTCGATCGTGCCCGCGCCGCGATAGCCCATATCGGCCATGGCCTTGGCGACGATGCCGCCCATGCGGTCGCGCTCTTCAGAGGAGATCACGGGCGAGGGCGCTTCTTCGAAGACCTTCTGGTGGCGGCGTTGCAGCGAGCAATCGCGCTCGCCCAGGTGGACCGCATTGCCCTTGCCATCGCCGAAGATCTGAAACTCGATATGGCGCGGATTGCCGAGATATTTCTCGATATACATCGTGTCATCGCCAAAGGCGGATTTGGCCTCGTTCTTGGCCTGCGTCACCAACTCTTCGAGCTTTTCCGGCCCGGTGATGACCTGCATCCCGCGCCCGCCGCCGCCAGCGGCTGCCTTGGCGATGACCGGATAGCCGATCTCCTCGGCCACCGCGCGGATTTCGTCCATCGTCTCGACCGCGCCGTCCGATCCGGGGACCAGCGGCAGACCCAGCGCACCGGCGGTCTTCTTCGCGGCGACCTTGTCGCCCATCGTGCGGATGTGCTCGGGCTTGGGGCCGATCCATTTGATATCGTGGCTTTTGACGATCTCGGCGAACTGCGCGTTTTCGGACAGGAAGCCGTAGCCCGGATGGATCGCATCCGCGCCGGTGATTTCCGCTGCCGAGATGATCGCGGCATGGTTGAGATAGCTGTCGCTTGCGGGCGGCGGGCCGATGCACACCGCGTGATCGGCAAGGCGCACATGCATGGCGTCGGCATCGGCGGTGGAATGCACCGCGACCGTTTCAATGCCCATTTCATGCGCGGCGCGATGAATGCGCAGGGCAATTTCGCCGCGGTTGGCAATCAGGATACGGGTAATCGGCATAGGGTTCGCGCGGCTCAGGCGATGATGACGAGCGGCTGGTCGAACTCGACCGGGTCCGCATTGCCAACGAGGATTTGCCTGATCGTGCCCGCCTTGTTCGCGGTGATCGGGTTCATCACTTTCATCGCTTCGACGATCAGCAAGGTGTCGCCTTCCTTCACGCTATCGCCAACCGAAATGAACGGATCGGAGCCCGGCTCCCCCGACAGATAGACCGTGCCCACCATGGGTGAGCGCAGCGCGTTGGACAGATCGACCACTTCGGCCGCAGGCTCCGCTGCACCGGATGCAGGCGCAACAGGCGCCGCGACAGAAGCAGGCGCGGCCGCATTTGCAGGCGCCATCATCACTGTGCCGCCGCGCGATACGCGAATGCGCCTG
>DAIQNS010000115.1:0-1116 GCA_036788315.1 Alteraurantiacibacter sp.
GCACATTGTTGCCCTCGGCATCGACCGCGACTGTGACGGGCATGTCCTTTACGGTGAATTCGTAGATCGCCTCCATGCCAAGCTCTTCGAAAGCGACCACTTTGGATTCTTTGATCGCGCGCGCCACCAGATAGGCCGCGCCGCCCGTCGCCATCAGATAAGCGACCTTGAAGCGGCTGATCACGCCGACCGCATCGGCTCCGCGCTCGGCCTTGCCGATCATGGCAAGAAGGCCAAGATCGAGCATCATTTCGGTGAACTTGTCCATCCGCGTGGCAGTTGTCGGGCCAGCAGGGCCGACAATCTCGCCCATCACCGGATCGACCGGGCCGACATAATAGATCGCGCGGCCCTTGAAATCGACCGGCAGTTCCTCGCCTTTCGCGAGCATGTCCTGAATGCGCTTGTGCGCCGCATCGCGCCCGGTGAGCATCTTGCCATTGAGCAGCAGGCGGTCGCCCATTTTCCAGCTCGCGACCACTTCGGGCGTGAGATTGTCGAGATCGACGCGCTTGGCTTCGGCATCGGGCTGCCACTGCACATCGGGCCAGGCATCAAGATCGGGCTGCGGCAGATAGGCCGGGCCCGAGCCGTCGAGCGTGACATGCGCATGGCGCGTGGCGGCGCAATTGGGGATCATCGCCACCGGCTTGCCCGCTGCATGGCACGGCCAATCGAGGATTTTCACATCGAGCACAGTCGACAATCCGCCGAGCCCCTGCGCGCCCACGCCCATTGCATTGACCGCATCGAAAATGTCGATCCGCAGCTGCTCGATATCGCTCTGCGCGCCGCGCGCCTTCAACTGCGCCATGTCGATCGGCTCCATCAGCGAAAGCTTGGCAAGCTTCATGCTGTGTTCGGCGGTGCCGCCGATGCCGATGCCAAGCATCCCGGGCGGACACCAGCCTGCGCCCATGTTGGGGATCTGCTCGATCACCCAATCGATTATATTGTCCGAGGGGTTCATCATCTTGAACTTGGACTTGTTCTCGCTCCCCCCGCCTTTGGCCGCGACATCGATGCTGACCGTATCGCCCGGCACCATTTCGACCGAAAGGACGCAAGGCGTATTGTCGCGCGTGTTGCGGCGCGTGAAAGCAGGATCGGCAAGGA
>DAIQNS010000115.1:1126-3338 GCA_036788315.1 Alteraurantiacibacter sp.
TGATTATACGCCCGGCGCACCCCGTCATCGACCACATCCTGCAGGCTGCGCGCGCTGTCGAGGCGGCAATTCTGCCCCCATTTGACAAACACATTGACGATGCCGGTATCCTGGCAGATCGGGCGATGCCCTTCGGCGCACATCCGGCTGTTGGTCAGAATCTGCCCGATCGCATCCTTCGCCGCGGGTCCCTGCTCGACCTTGTAGGCTTCGCCGAGCGCCTGGATATAGTCCATCGGGTGATAGTAGGAGATGAATTGCAGCGCATCGGCCACCGTTTCGATCAGATCGTGTTCGGAAATGGTGATCATGTCGCTCATCTGCCTGTCTCCTCGCTTGAACGATTGCCCCATAGTCATAGAGAGACCAAGCGGTCAAAGGCCTTGGCCTTCGCCGCGCCCTCGCTTAAGGCACCATTGCTTCCCTACGACAAGAGATTGACCGCCGTGACCGTTCTTGAATCGCCAACTCCGCATGCCCCTGCAAGTTCCGCTACCGGTTCCAATCCCGCGCGGCGTTCGATGATCGATAGCCAGCTGCGCACCAGCGGCGTTAATGCGCCTTTCGTGCTTGCGCGCATGGGCGCGGTGGAGCGCGCCGATTTCGTTCCCGCGTCCGCGCGCGGCCTCGCCTATGTCGACAGAGCGATACGCCTCGACAATGGCGGCTGGCTGGGCGCGCCGGTGGTGCAGGGAATGATGCTGCAGGAAGCCGCGCCGCGCAGTGGCGAGCGCGCGGTCCTCGTCGATGGCGGATCGGGCTATCTTGCCGCTTTGCTCGAACCTCTGGTGGAGGAACTCACAGTGATTTCCCCCGAGGAAGCGCTAGGCGCGGGGCGCAAGGGCAAAGATGCCTGCCTGCTGATCGTCGACGGCGCGGTCGAAGAGCTGCCCGCAAAGCTGATTGCGCGGCTTGCGGATGATGCGCGCATTGTCACCGGCATTGTCACAAACGGAGTGAGCAGGCTTTGCGTAGGCCGCAAGACCGGCAAGAGCGCGGCGCTGCTGGCGGTGCAGGAACTGGGCATTCCTCGCCTCACCGCATTCGACAAGCCGAAAGGCTGGAGCTTCTGAACATGCGCAAGGCATTGGCGAAAGCGGCGCTTCTGGCATGCGCCTGCGCGCTTGGCGGCTTTATGGCGAGCCCGGCGATGGCCGATACCTTGCAGGAAGCGCTCGCCAAGGCCTATGCCGAAAATCCGAGCCTCAACGCAGCTCGCGCAGCGCAGCGCGCCACCGACGAGAATGTCGTGATCCAGCGCGCCAATGGCCTCCCCTCGGTCGATGCGACGGGCATTTACACTGAAGCTCTCAAACAGAACGCGACCAGTTTTATCGCACCCGACCGCATTGTTACGGGCGGGATCGATCTTACCGTTCCACTGTATCAGGGCGGCGCCATCCGCAATGCGGTGCGCGCGGCCGAAACGCGCGTGGACGCAGGGCGCGCCGATCTGCGCGGGACCGAAAGCGCGATCTTCTCGCAGGTCGTCGCCGCTTATCTCGATGTGATCCTGCGCGAATCGCTGGTCGATCTTTCGCAGAACAATGTCGCGGTGCTGAGCGTCAATCTCGAAGCGACGAGCGACCGCTTCGAAATTGGCGACCTTACCCGCACCGATGTCGCGCAATCGCAAAGCCGGCTGGCAATTGCCGAGGGCGATCTGGAAACTGCCCGCGCCAATCTGATCAATGCGCGCGAAAACTATATCGCGCTGGTCGGCGATGCGCCGGGCGCCCTGCAAGCGCCGCCGCCGCTTCCCGGCCTGCCCGCCGATGTGAACGATGCGGTGATCGCTGCGCTCGAAAGCAACCCCGATCTGATCGCCGCGCAGGAGCGGGCCGAGGCCGCCGGCTTCGATATAAGGGTGGCGGGAGCGGGGCGCCTGCCACGGCTGAGCGTCTTTACCGGCGGGGATTACCAGACCTTTCTGGGCACGCTGGCGCCGGGCGCGGACGGGCAGACGGCGGCCGACGCGGGCATCCGCCTGACGATCCCGCTGTTCCAGGGCGGCCGCGTTTCCGCGCAGCAGCGCCAGGCGCAGGCGAACAGGCAAGTCGCACTCGAAAACCTCATTGCCGTAGAGCGCGACCTGATTGCGCAGGTGCGCGCCGCCTATTCGAGCTGGCGGGCCTCGTTGGCAATTATCGAATCGGGCCAGATTGCGCTTGAAGCTGCCGCGCTCAGCCTCGAAGGCGTGCGCGCGGAAAAC
>DAIQNS010000115.1:3348-6329 GCA_036788315.1 Alteraurantiacibacter sp.
GATATTCTCGATGCGCAGCAGGAATTGTTGCGCGCGCAGGTGCAATTGGTGACCGCGCGGCGCAATGCCTATGTCGCAGGCTTCTCGCTTCTCGCGGCGATGGGCAGGGCCGAGGCGCGCGATCTTGGGCTGGGCCAGATGGGCCCGCTGTACGATCCGATCGACAATTACGAACGCGTGCGCGGCATAGTCTGGGACTGGCAGCGCGACGATGACCCGGCTGCGCAATCCAGTCGCAGCGTTGACATCCCGGCCCAGTCCGGTGACATTCAGTCAGCAAATTAATCGGGGCGCCTTGCATGCAACATCCATCCCAGCAATCGGTCGAGGAAATCCTCAAGGCGATCCAGAAAGTGATCGAAAGCGATAACCGCGTGGCCGCGGGCGCCGAGCGGCGGCGGCGCGAGAATGACGGTGTCATGCTCAATGGCGCTACAGGCGAGCAGAGTGCGGCACAAACGGGCGAAGATCTGGTCGAGTCCGTTGACGCTTCCGAAGACGGCGAGGCTTGCGATATCCTCGATCTGGGCCTTTCGGGAGCGGCAATGCTCAAGGACGAGCCCGGCTCCGCACAGGCCGCTGCAGGCCCGGCGTCAGGCAAAATCGCGCCGGAGCGGATCATCGCGCAGATCGAGGAGACCCTGACGAGCGAACGCGCCGCAGAATCGATGCGCCGCTCGCTCTCCAATCTCTCGCGCATTTCCGAAGCGCCGCAATCTGCCGGAGTGCCGGCCGTTGAAACGACCGTGGAGCAATTGGTGCGCGATATGCTGCGCCCGCTGCTTGCCCAATGGCTCGATGCCCACCTCCCGCAGCTGGTGGAAAAGCTGGTCCGGGACGAAATTTCGCGCATTGCCAGCAAGCGCGGCTAACGCGCGCGATGCTTTCCGCTCTCGAACAGGCCGAAGCCACGCTGGCGCGGCTCGGCGGTGCCGCGGCGCACCGGCATATCTTCCTTTGCGCGATGTCCGAGAAGCAGAAATGCTGCTCGCGTGAGGAAGGCATTCGCGCATGGAGCTATCTCAAGAAGCGCATGCAGGAACTGGGGCTGATCGGGCGTGGCGGCGTGCAGCGCACCAAAGCCGATTGCCTGCAGATTTGTGCGGCCGGGCCGGTCGCGGTCGTCTGGCCCGACCGGGTCTGGTATCATTCGTGCAACGAGGACGTGCTCGAACGGATCATTCAGGAGCATCTGATCGGCGGCGTGCCGGTCGAGGAGTTCCGCCTCTATCCGCGCCAGCCCGATCCCGGGCGCTTGCCTTCTTGCAAGCCCTGATCGGCTTCGCCTTCCGCGTCGTCATCCTCACCGAGGCTGTCGAGCGAATTATCGACCGATTCGTCATGTCCCGTCCCGCTGGACAGGAACACCAGCCCCATCAGCGCGCTCATCAGCAGCATAGAAAAGCCAATGCCAAGCGCCGTCGCAATGAAGAAATGCGGGCTCACAAGGGCATTCTGCTTGTACAGGATCGCCATCGCAATCGCCACGACACCGACCGTGAACAGGAACATGAAGCGCATCAGCCTGCGGTAGCGCGCCCATGCGTAAGCGGCATTTTCGGGATCGTCGAGCGGGGATCGTTTTGCCATGCGGTCCCATTGCATATCCGGGAGCGCGTGCGCAATGCCGGATAAAAGCCTTACTTCTTTGCCCGATGGCCGCTTTCATGGCATGATAGCCCCAAGGGATTGAGGAGATAGCAGCATGACAATTGCTCGGCTAATCGAGGGCCGCGATCAGGAAATCATCCATTGCGCCCCTACCGATACGGTGCGACAAGCGGCGCAATTGCTCGCGGAAAAGCGCATCGGCGCACTTCCTGTGATGGAAGGCGGCAAGGTGGTGGGCATCTTTTCCGAGCGCGATCTGCTCTATTGCATTGCCAGGGATGGCGGCGACACGCTCGACCAGCCGGTCAGCGCAGTGATGACCGCGCCTGCCATCACGATCGACCTTTCAGAAAACGCGCTCAGTGCCCTTGCCCTGATGACGCGCCGGCGCATTCGTCATCTGCCCGTGGTTGATGGCGAACGGCTGGTTTCCTTCGTTTCGATCGGCGACCTCGTCAAATTCCGCATCGAAATGGTCGAAGCCGAAGCGCGACAATTGCGCGATTACATAAGGACCGCTTGAGGTCTCGCCGCGCAAGGCCTAGATATACACCATGGCTGAAACTCTCACTTTGACCCAGGCTGCCGCCACGCGCGTTGCGGCCATTGCCGCGAAGCAGAACCGCGCGGCAATCCTGCGCCTTTCGGTCGAAGGCGGGGGCTGTTCGGGTTTCCAGTACAAATTCGATCTGGACGACAGCGCCGAAGCTGACGATGCGGTCAGCGAAACGCAGGGCGTGAAGCTCGTGGTCGATCCGGTGAGCCTCGATCTGGTTTCGGGCAGCGTGGTCGATTTCGTCGAAACGCTTGGCGGCGCGGCTTTCCGGGTGGAAAACCCGCAAGCGGCGGCCGGTTGCGGATGCGGATCGAGCTTCGGCATCTAGTTCGCTCCCGGTGAGAATAGCCAGCTTCAATATCAACGGCATCAAGGCACGCCTGCCGCGCCTCAAGGAGTGGCTTGAAGAGCAGCGGCCCAAGGTCGCCTGCTTGCAGGAGATCAAAAGCCAGGACGAAAATTTCCCCGCCAGCGAGTTTGCAGATATCGGCTATCATGCCATCTGGCACGGGCAGAAAGGCTTCAACGGCGTTGCCATTCTCGTCGACGGCGAAGAGCCTCGCGAAATGCAGCGCGGCCTGCCCGGCGACAACAGCGACGAACAGGCGCGCTATCTCGAAGCCGATGTGGGCGGCGTGCGGATCTGCAATCTCTATCTGCCCAATGGCAATCCGCAGCCCGGCCCGAAGTTCGATTACAAGATCGCCTGGATGGAACGGCTGCACGCGAGGATGCGCACATTGCTCGCCTCGGAGCAACCTTGCGTGGTGCTCGGCGATTTCAACGTCATCCCGCAGGACAAGGATGTCTGGTC
>DAIQNS010000115.1:6339-7234 GCA_036788315.1 Alteraurantiacibacter sp.
GCCGATGCGCTGATGCAGCCCGCCTCGCGCGATGCTTACAGCCGCCTTCTCAACGATGGCTGGACCGACGCGATCGACACGCTCAACCCGCGCGGCGGGGTCTGGACCTTCTGGGACTATCAGGCCGGCGCCTGGCAGCGCGACCATGGCTTTCGGATCGATCACCTGCTGCTCTCGCCCGAATGCGCCGACCGGCTTGTCGCAGCAGGCGTGGACAAGGAATATCGCGGGCGCGAGAAGGCGAGCGATCACGCGCCCGTCTGGGTCGAACTGCGCGCTTAGGGGCGCGCAATCGGGCCGGGCAATCGGGGCGGGCAATCGGGGCGGGCAGCGAACCGCCCGCCTCCTTATCACCTGTAGAAAACGTGGCTGTCGATCTGCGCGCGCGCGGATTTGTGCCGTGCCCAGCGCGGCCGCACATGTGTGGCATGGAAATACAGTGCATCGCCCACTTCGCTGTCCCACAGATCGCGATGCGCAATCCGGGCAATGGCGCGCGCGCGCTGCCATGCCTGCGATCCGGTTCGCGGTTGCGGAATGGCGCCGCCGCGAACGAAGGAGAACTGCGCAGGCTGCGTGACGACCGAGCAATAATCATCGGGAAACTGCGGGCTGTCGGCGCGGTTTATGACGACTTGCGCCACCGCCAATTGGCCAGCCAATGGCTCGCCGCGTGCTTCAAAATAAACCGCCTGCGCAAGGCACTGCATCTCGCGCGACATCTCGCCATCGGTATCGGTGGCAGCAACCAGTTCGTAGAGGCTTTGTGCTGCGAAAGTTGCATCTTCTGCCGGAGCGTCCTTGGCGGGAATCTCCTGCACCACTTCGCTTGCAACGAAGCGGATTGGCGCAGCGGCATCACTTGGCGATGCAGGTTGTGCCGGAGTGGTCGAGG
>DAIQNS010000116.1:0-7226 GCA_036788315.1 Alteraurantiacibacter sp.
ATGTCGAACTGGTCAAGGGCGTCGACCGCGCCAGTACCACCACCGTGGGCGCATTGCGCACCGCAGTGACGGTGGCGCAGGCGATGACCAATCAGAAACTGGTGCTCGGCCAAATTACCGCGCTCAATGAAACCACCGCCGGGATCATCGATTCCACCGGACAGATGCTGCGCGACAATACCGCCAAGATCCACGAGCAGGCAGCCAGCAGCACGATCCCGATGGAAACGCTGCAACGCGCCTTCCAGAACATCTATGACACGATGGACGAGGTCGACACTTTCAAGCTGAAAGCTCTCGATTCGATGAAGCAGACCGTCGAAGTGCTGTCGGGCGAAGTGGAGAAGTCGAAAGGCTATATCGCGCGCGCCGAAGGACAGGCGCAGGCATCCAAGCAGGTCAATGACAGCGGGCTTCTGAGCCTGGAGAACTGATGGACAAGGACTTCATCCGGCTCAGTGAACGGATTATTTCCGAAGCGCGCCGCTTGGCGGATGACAACCGCAAGGGTGGCCGTCACCGCCGCGGCGATAGTGATGCGGGAACGGCTGTCGAGCTCGCGGGCAAAGCCTTCGTCCGCTCGATCGGCAGCAATTCGGTGCGCGCGAAAGTGAAACACTGGATCAAGAAATTGATCCGCGCCTTTGGCAGCGTGTTCGTGGTGCTGATCGGCGCGCTGATTGCCGGATTGGCAATGGGCGGGCTTGGTGTGCTGGGCGTCATGGCAACCGCGCTTTTGATGCTGAGCATGTTCATCCTGTTCCTGGTCTTCCCGCGCATGAAGACGCCGAGGCGCGCCGATCTCGCGCGCACCAGCGATGCCCGCCAATTGGTCGCGCGCACCGAAATGTGGCTCGAACATCAGCGCCCCGCCCTCCCCGCCCCGGCCATCGGTCTGGTCAATGATCTCGGCGTACAGCTCGATGCGCTGGGCAAGCAGCTCGCGCATGTCGATCCCGCGCATCCCGCGGCTGCGGAAACGCGCAAGCTTGTGGGCGAATATCTGCCCGAAACGATTGAAAGCTACACCCGCATCCCGGCGCATCTGCGCCGCGAAGAGCGCGCCGGCGGCTCGCCAGACAAGCAATTGGTGGACAGCCTTGGCAAGATCAGCCGCGAGATCGACCATGTCACGCGCCAACTGGCCGAAGGCTCGCTTGATGATCTGGCGATCCGCAATCGCTATCTGGATTACAAATACGGCAGCGAGCCTGTCGACAATGCAGCGCTGAAGAAGTAGCGGCGCGCCAGAGGAGTTATCATGGAAGTTGCCATCCCCCACGAACTTGGCGTTGCCGAAGTGCGTCGCCGCCTCAGGGAAAACAGCGATCAGATCGGCGCGGGCATGCCCGGCGGCATGGTCGACATCACCACCAGCTGGCCGAGCGAAGACCGCATGGACATGGAAATTGCCGCGATGGGCCAGACTATCGAAGGCCATGTCGATATCACCGAGACGCAGGTCATTTTCCATGTCGAACTGCCGATGGCGCTCGGTTTTGTGCGGCCAATGGTGGAAACCGCCATTCGCGATCAGGGCCGCAGGCTGGTGGCACCGCCAAAGGCCTGAGGGGCCTTAAGCGCTAAAGCTTGCGGTCGCGCTCGAGATAATTGTCCGGAATGCGCAGCGCCGCTCCGGCCAGCTGCGTTTCGCGCAGGAACAGGACCAGCGCCCACATCAACAGGCCAATGCCAATTATGAATGTGCCCGCTGCGACCGGCTGCAGGCCAAGCTGCGCGAACTCATCGACAAACAGGATAACGATCGTCGCGCCGATCGAGAGCGCGGTCAGCACCAGCATCAAAAGCGCCTTGCCGATGATCGCCATGCGCTGGTCGATCATGCGCAATTCGCGCACGATCTCGTCGTGCTCGGGCCCGCTGGTATCGGCAAACACCGCCTGCAAAGTGCGCCAGCGATCCACGACGCGGCCAAGCCGCGAGGACAGCGTGTTGATGATATTGCCGATCGCCACGAGCACGAAAACCGGCGCAATCGCCAGCTGGATTGTCTGCGCAATCATGATGTCGGCGCCGTTCATGGCTTCCACGGATAGTCCCCGATCATCGTTTCGCCAAGCGCCTTACTGATTGGCCGCGCCATCGAGTTTGCCCACTTTCTGCGTGCCGGCCATCGAGGTGACGAGGATCTCGTCCCCGTCGACCACCACCGCAATATCCGACAGGCCGATGATGTTGACGCGCGGCCCGTCGCTTTCGACCAGCACATTGGTGCAGTCGATCAGCTCGGCGCGGCCCTTGGCGCGGTTGCCATGGGCATCGCCGCTGCGCGCGTCGCGCAAGGCCTGCCAATTGCCGATATCGGACCAGCCCATCGCCACAGGCACCATCGCGGCGCGCGCGGTCTTTTCCATCACCGCATAGTCCACGCTTTCATTGCCAGCCTCGGCAAAGGCCGCAGCATCGGGGTGGAAGCGCGCGTCGTCGCTGCTGCCTTGGGCAATTGCGCGCGTGACAGGTTCGGCGATATCAGGGCGGTGGCGCGCCAGCTCTTCCATGAAGAAGCCCGCGCGCAACGCGAAAATGCCGCCGTTCCAGCTGTAGCCGCCATCCGCGAGGAAAGCTTTCGCGCGCTCCAGATCGGGCTTTTCGACGAATTTTTCGACCTGGAACCCACCCGGCAATTCCGCGGCGCGCTTGATATAGCCAAAGCCCGTTTCGGGCGCGTCGGGCGTGATCCCGAAAGATACCAGCCAATCCGCGCTCGCGAGCGCGGCGGCGGCTTGGGCGGCTTCCTGAAAGGCGGCGACATCGGCGATATGATGGTCGCTCGGGCATACCAGCATGATGGCATCTTCGGGCAGGCGCGCGGCGGCCAGCGCAATCGCGGCGGCGGTATTGCGCGCTTCAGGCTCGACGATGATCGACGCGCCCTTGGCGGCAAGCTGGCTCTCGACATGCGGCAGATGTGCCGCGCCGGTCACCACGATGGGCGCGGCAAACAGCGCAGCATCGCCGCAGCGCGCCAGCGTCGCTTCGAACAGCGTCTGGTCCCCCACGAGCGGCAGGAACGGCTTGGGCATGGTCTTGCGGCTGCGCGGCCATAGCCGCGTGCCCGAACCACCGCACAGCACCACCGGATGAAGCATCGACACACGAATCCCCTTGTTACTCGCCTGAACTTCTCTTCGCTATTGCAGCAAAATGCTACGGGCGAAAGAAATCTTGTCTCCAGCCATAGCGCGCGGGCACCGTATTGCCGCCTGCATCGAGTGCCGGATTGAAGCGGATGCGCTCGATCACGAGCGGGCAGACCAGTGCGTTGGTTGCAGCATCAGGGCCAGGGCGCGAAACGCTGCAATTGGTCGCGCGGCCATCGGGCGTCACGGTGAAATGCACGGTCACGCTGGTGCCATAGCGCACCGCGCGCCCGCCTTCGGGAATGGGAAAATCGCGCGCGGTATCGATCCGGCCCGAACGGACCGATGGCCCGCTGACCGCTTCCCCGACGCGCCCCTGCCCGGATCGGCCGCTGCCCGTGCCATCGCCCTGCCCGCCAGCGCCGGTGCCATCGCCGTCGCGCAAGGCGCCCGACTGATTGGCAGTGCCGGTGGACGCCGCGCGCGGCGCCGGAGAAGGACGCGGCAAGGGATTTCGCGGCGCGGAAACTTCGCGCGCCAGCGCCTCGGCGCCCGCCTCTCCCGCAGCGCCGGGATCGGGCTGGGGCGGAGCAATGCTGGGCGCGTCTTCAGGCGGCTCGGGCTCATGGACCGAGACGGTCACCGAAAACGCCCGTTCTGCCTGCTTTACCACGCTGTCAGCCAGATCGGGCACGAGGAAGCGCGCGAGCGCATAAAGAACGAACAGATTGAGCGCCAGCGCCGCGAGCAAGGCGACCCAGCTGACCTTGCGCGGCCGCTGATCATCAGGATTATCGCTGCTGTAGAGACTGTGCATCCTCATCAGCGCGACAGTAGCGGGCTTTGTCTGCCCGACCAAGTGCGCCCGCGATCCCGGCGTGACCTGTTGCCTGCTTGCGACGAAGCGCGGAACGTCTTCCCAAGGCATCCGTTGGTAAGTTATAAGCAATTGAAAAAAGAGAGGAAAACCTCATGCTAGAGAAACTACGGATCAAAGAGCACATGGAAGTGGCCGATGCCAATGGTACGCATGTCGGCACCGTCGACGAAGTCGAGGACGAGCGCATCAAGCTGACGCGCTCGGACAGCAGCGACAATATGCACCATTATCTCCCGCTCGATGCGGTCGACAAGATCGACGATAACAGCATTTACCTCAAGCAAGGCACTGCAATGCCTCGCGGCACGGCCTGACACTTTCCCTGACACTTTCATTTGATTTCCAGCTTCGGCTGGAATGAGGCGCGTCCTTGCGAACTCCCCCCAGTTCGTGAGGTCGTTTGCTGTCGGGTGCAAATCTAACAGCGAATGTCATCTCTCCCGCATGCCCTTTCGCATTGTCCGCCGCGCTGATGGGCTATGGATAAATGGCGCGCGATCGCGCTTGGGCAATGCCCACGCCGGGTCTATGGTGACGGCCGGCTCGACATGGCGGGGGAGGGCAAGGCGGGGTGAAACTTCTGTACATCGAGGACAATGCCGATGCGGCAGCGGATGTGACCGCCTATCTCGCGCGTGCGGGCAGCCAGGTGGTGTGGGAGAAGGAAGGCGCAGCGGGCCTGCGCCGCGCCGCGTTCGAGCCGTTCGATGTCATCATCCTTGACCGGATGCTGCCCGATATGGACGGTTTGCAGATTGTCGAGCGGCTGCGCACAAGCGGGGTCGATGCGCCGGTGCTGATGCTCTCGGCTCTCGGGCGCTCGGCCAATCGGGTCGAAGGGCTCGAAGCGGGCGTGGATGATTATCTCGCCAAGCCTTACGAGCCCGAAGAGCTGATGGCGCGCCTCAAGGCGCTTGCCCGCAGGTCAGAGGGGCGCTCGCATTCGGCCATCATCCTGTATGGCCAGTTCGAATGCCATGTGAAAGCGCGCACCGCCTTTCGCCAGAACCGGCATATCGCGCTCAGCCCCAAGGAATTCGAGCTGTTCCGCTATTTCATGGAAAATGCGGGCGAGACGGTTACCCGCGACATGCTGCTTCGCGATGTGTGGGGCATGAATTTCGATCCGCAGACCAATGTCGTGGACGTGAATATCGGGCGCCTTCGCCGAAAGCTCGAACAGGGGTTTGTGAAACCGGCGCTGGAAACGATCTGGGGCAGCGGATACCGGCTTACGCACGGTGACTAGCTAGGGGAATTGCGGCAATGGGTGATCGAGGCATCGGGTGATTGAAACGCATGGTGGCTGAAAGCTCCGGATCGCTGGTGAAGCGATGGGTGCGCGCTGCAATCGGCGTGACGCTGCTGGCGCTTGCGCTGCTTCTGGCGGTGACGATCCTGCAAAGCTGGCGCGCGAGCGAAAGCGCGCTTTCGCAGGCGGTCGATACCGATATGGCGGGGCTGGTCGATATCTATGCCAGCGGCGGGCTCGAAGAATTGCAGCTGCGCCTCGATGACCGGATGACACTCGCCACGCTTGACGGGCGGCAACCGCATTATCTGCTCGGCCGGATGGGCGGGGAGATCATTGCCGGGGATCAGGACAGCTGGCCGCCGCTGTCCCCGACCAGTTCCGAAGAAGGGTTTGTCACGCTGGCCAGCGGGGCCAAAGTCTATGCCCGCGCGACCCGGCTCGGCCCCGGTCTCGATTTGCTCGTGGCGCGCGAATACACGCCCGACACCGCCGCGATCCGCCAGCTTGCAAGCATATTCCTCGCCATTGCCGGAGGCATCGTGCTGGCGGTCTGGCTATTGGGCTGGCGCGCGACCAAACGGCTGAGCGAGCGCATCACCGCAATCAGCGCTGCCTTTCGCGAGGCCGAACTTGGCGGCGAGCCTGCACTTGCGCAAAGCGCGCCGCGCGACGAGATCGACATGCTGGCCGCGCATTCGAGCCGCGCCATTGCGCGCAGCGCCGCACTCGCGCGCACGCATCGGCACATGTCCGATCACATCGCGCACGAAATCCGTACGCCCCTGACGCATCTGGAAAATCGCCTCGTCGGATGGCAACGCAGCGCCGCCAGCGACGAGCAGCGCGAGACAGTCGAGAAAGGGCGGCAGGATATCCGCTCGGTTGTCGCCATGCTTGATTCGCTGCTCGATATCGCGGCGAGCGAAGCGCGCGTGGGTGATCGCACGGGTCTGGAGGATGTGAACCTCTCGCGCCTCGCGGAAGCTCTTGCAGAACTTTACGAGGGCAGCGCGGAGGAAGCGGGGATTACCCTGCGCACGCATATCGCGCCCGGCGTAACCTTGCGCGGAGAGCGGATGCAATTGACCCGGCTCATTTCCAACCTGCTCGACAATGCGCTCAAATATGTGCCGCGTGGAGGCGAAGTGCGGCTGGCGATTGCGGCAGGCCCGGTAATCGAGGTCAGCGACAATGGCCCCGGCATCGCGCCCGCGCTGCGCCCCTTCGTGTTCGACCGTTTCCGCAGCGGCAATTCGAGCGAAGGCACCACCAGCCACGGCCTTGGCCTTGCATTGGCGCGCGCGATTGCGCTGCGCCATGAATTGCAGATCGGCCTTGGCGATAACCCGCAAGGCGCGCATTTCGTGGTCAAGCCGCATGCGCTGTGGGACATGGAGGGAGACCGCAAATGACCGGCAAACACCTGATACTCGCCGCGCCATTGCTGCTTGCAGGATGCGCGGCATTGCCCGATCCGGCGCTGCGCAATAGCAGCAAGGACCAAGCTGCGGCAGATCCTTTCCTCGCCAGTGATGATCCGCTGAGCAGCGCGGCAGCACTGCTGATCGCCGCCGAGGCTTCGCCCGATGCGGCCACGCGCGCGCCCTTTGTCGAGCGGCTCAATGCGCTTGGCTTGAAACCTGCCGACGATGAGGCGGAGAACCCGCTTGGCCAATGGCAGCTCGCCCACGCGCCCTTTGCCGGAACGCCCTATCGCGGCCGCACGCTTGGCCCGGCATATCGCCGCGCGCACCTTGCGCCGGGGCAGTCGATCGCGATCGGTCAGGTGTTTTATGCCGGTCAGCGCGCCGAAATGCGCGCACAGACGAGCGGCTCGACGATTGCGCTTGCGGTCAGCAATCCGCGTGCGCAAGCGGTGTGCGAAGCGCAGCTCAGCCCGCAGGCGCGATGCCAATGGCTGCCGCTGTTCACCGAGCGGTTTGCAATCACGCTCGAAAACCGCGGCACTGTCGCGGCGAGCGTCTATCTG
>DAIQNS010000117.1:0-567 GCA_036788315.1 Alteraurantiacibacter sp.
AGAACAACTTTACTACTTACACACTTCCTGAGATAGTGCCGCTTCCCACGATCACTTTTACATATCTCTTCTCAATGCGTATTACCGCGCGTGACCATTCCATACCTCCGTCTGACAATGCCATACATTCGTTCAACCAAGTCATACATCTACTTAAAAATACCATACTTGCGTGTGACAATTCCATACATCCGCATTACAATTCTATACATCCGTATTAACATGCTATACGTCCGTGTAACTATACCATACATCCGTGTGACCATGCTATACGTCCGTCTAACCATGTCATACATTCGTATTACAGTAATATATTCGCGTGTGACAGTGATATACATCCGTCCTGCCCGCACGAGGCGCACCTGCCCGCCCGGGTTCTGCTCGCGGGCAAACCACAGGCCATCCGGGCTGGAGAAATCGTTGCTGGCATCAAGTCCGGAGACATTGACGTTGGGCCCGGCATCGATCGAATCCGCTCCGAACAGATAAATGTCCCAGCGGAAGGTAGTCGCCGCATTGATGTCGCCCGTTTCGCGGAAACGGATGATGTGGCCATTGGGATTACCC
>DAIQNS010000117.1:577-7100 GCA_036788315.1 Alteraurantiacibacter sp.
TGGTGCCAGTGCCGCGCGGCTCGACATAATGGCGCGGGTTTGCGGCATCGGTGCCGGTCAGCGGACGCGAGCTCGCATTGCTGTTGGTGAGCGTGAGATAGACCTCGCCATTGGCGGGGTTCACCGCGGTCCACTCGGGGCGGTCCATCGGCGTTGCGCCCACCGCATCGGCGGCTAGGCGCGCATTGATGAGGATATCGGCCTGATCGGCGAATACATACTCCGGATCGGAGCCTCGGGCGGGGCGGTTGGGCACTTGGCCGAAGACCAGCGGCAGCCATGTTCCCGAGCCATCGGCATTGAAGCGCGCGACGTAAAGGATCCCCGTATCAAGATATTTGTCACCCACTGCCATGCGATCGGTACTCTGGGCATCACTCGCCACCCAATCGGCGTTGGAGACATATTTGTAGAGATATTCGCCGCGCGAATCGCAGCCCTGATAAACCGAGACCTTCTGGCCGGGAATCAGTCGGCCTAGCCATGCACCTTCATGCGCAAAGCGACCGAGCGCGGTGCGCTTGCGCGGGGTCGACGCCGGATCATAGGGATCAATTTCCACGACCCACCCGAACTGATTGGGCTCATTGCGGAAATCTTCTGTGGCCGACGCTGCGGTAGCGCGTGCGTCCCAGCGCCGTGTAAGCTCCGAGGCTGGCTGCGCCGAAGACCAGCCATAATTGCCGGTATTGCTGCCCACACCGTAGCGGCGCAGAGCAGTAAGCTCCCGCGCGCTGCGGTTGGCATTGTCGGTTCCCGCGCCCGAATCATCGCGGCGGAAATAGAACGCCCAGTTCTCCTCGCAGGTCAGCAGGGTGCCCCATGCCGCATGGCCATTGGCGCAATTGTTGATCGTGCCGCGCCCATCGGTGCCTGCGGGCGAAAACGAAGTTGCCATCATCGCCGAACCGCGCGCCGGGCCATGGATGGACATCGGTGTGTTGGGCGTGATGCGGCGGTTGAACGGGCTGTTCTGGACATATTCCCAGGCGCGATTGCCAGTCGTGTCGCGCACTTCGACAAAGCTGACGCCGTGCGCTTCGATTTCCTTTTGCGCTTCGGTGGCGGGACGGGCGCTATTGGCATCCACGGTCGGGCCATTGGCATTCAGATACTGGACAAGAATGTTCTCATGGTTCTGTGCCAGAATGCCGCGCATCGAATTGTTGTCATCACGCGCGCCGGCGGCATTGAGGCCGTAATATTGCAGCGCATCGCCCTGATCGCCTATGCGCTGGGCAAAATTGATATCGGTGCCATCGTTGGCGAAAGCAGGCACACCTGCTGCGATCGGATCGCCCAGCGCGGTCAGGACACTGACCGAATAACCGGCCGGAACGCGCACTACGTCTTCGAGGCTCTTGGATACGGCGGCGAAGGACAATTTCGCCGGGTTGACGGTGATCACGGTTTCCTCGCGCACATCTCCGCTTTCGAAGCGGAAGGTGAGCGGCGTGGGCGCGGCGACAGCAGGCGCGATGAAGCTCGCGCGGCCGTCGGCCTGTTCCAGAAAAGAGACCTGCGGCCCGGAAACCTGAGCAAAGCGCGGCGTGGCAAGGGCTATGCCGGTCAGCGTGCGTTGAAGCGTGACCAGATTGCCGGTCGAAGTGGTCGCATCCTGACCGGCGTTGACGACGAGAGTGGTGCCGCCATCCTCATCGTAAGCCGCGAGCAAGCTGGTGCCAAGGAATGCAATCGCGCTGGCTTTGAGGCCGCCAGTCAGCGTGGCGCGGCGCGAATAGCGTTCCGCGACAATGGACATGAGCGAGCGGTTGCCGCTTGCATTGGTGTCGACATCGCCATCGGAATACATGTGATCAATCTGCTTCATAAAGACCCTTGGATTGGAATGATGCCTTGCCAGTCAGGCTCCTGCAGCAAGTCTATCAGGATGATGTTACGGCTTTTTCATGATGTTTCGACGTCTGAACCGTGGCACATTTGTGACATTTGTGACATTTGTGACATTTGTGACATTTGTGACATTTGTGACATTTGTCACAATCGGTGACCAATGGCATGGCGCTGTCCTACAAGGGGATCGCCGGGGCAGGCGCGGATGATGGATTGTCTGCGCCCCTTCTGCCTTGTGTGTTCGCCAGCGCGGACGGCGAAAACGGGGCAGCTTTTCTTTCTCAGGACTGTGTCCAAGGTGTCTATTGTTGGATTTGCGCGAGTAACTCAGCAGAATGCGAAACACTTGCCATTTGCCGCATTTGCGCTATTGGCGCGCCTTCCCTCGAAAGGGGAATTCGCGCGGGAGGTGCAGCGATGCACCGTTTGACCGCTTACCATGAGGCGCAGCTTGCTCTGCGCCGAAAGTGAGAAAAGGAGGCCATTATGGCCAAGAAGATCGAAGGTTACATCAACCTTCAGGTGCCTGCGGGCGCTGCCAATCCGTCCCCGCCGATCGGCCCTGCGCTGGGTCAGCGCGGCGTCAACATCATGGAATTCTGCAAGGCCTTCAACGCCGCGACCGACAGCCTTGAAAAGGGCATGCCGATCCCGACCAAGATCACCGTCTACGGCGATCGCAGCTTCACCTTCATCACCAAGAGCCCGCCCGCGAGCTTCCTGATCAAGAAGGCGATGAAGATCAAATCGGGTTCCAAGGAGCCCGGCAAGGTCAGCATCGGCTCGATCAAGATGAGCCAGCTGGCGGAAATCGCCGAAGTGAAGATGGCCGATCTCAATGCCAACTCGATCGAGCAGGCAACCAAGATCATCGCCGGTTCCGCCCGTTCGATGGGCATTGAAGTGGTGGAGGGCTGAGATCATGGCACTGACCAAGAAGAACAAGGCGCTCGCCGCTCTCGATGGCGAAAAGCTCTACACCGTTGACGAAGCGCTCGCGACCTTGCGCGAGTTTGCTTCGAGCAAGTTCGACGAGACCGTTGAAGTCGCAATGAATCTGGGCGTTGATCCGCGTCATGCCGATCAGATGGTGCGCGGCATGATCTCGCTTCCTTCGGGCACGGGCAAGGACGTCAAGGTTGCCGTGTTCGCGCGCGGCGACAATGCCGAAAAGGCGCTGGCCGCCGGTGCCGACAAGGTTGGCGCGGAAGATCTCATGGAAGACATGCAGAACGGCAATCTGGATTATGACCGCGTGATCGCAACGCCCGACATGATGGGTGTTGTCGGTCGCCTCGGCAAAGTGCTTGGTCCCAAGGGCCTGATGCCCAACCCCAAGCTGGGCACGGTTACGCCCAATGTGGAGCAGGCCGTGAAGGATGCGAAGGCCGGACAGGTCGAATTCCGTGTCGAGAAGCAGGGCATCATCCATTCGGGGATCGGCAAGCTGTCGTTCAACGACGATGCGATCAAGGCGAATTTCAAGGCGCTGACCGAAGCCGTGGTGCGCGCCAAGCCGACCGGTGCCAAGGGCAAGTATGTCCGCAAGATCTCGCTCACTTCGACCATGGGCCCGGGCCTAAAGGTCGATCTCGCGGAAGTCGAAGGCGCGTAAGCTAACGCTTTCCTACAGATGACATCATGAGCAAAGGGCCGGGAGAGCGATCTTCCGGCCTTTTTCGTGGGCGCTGGCGCTCAGATGCCTCCGGGCGTGAAATCGAAACCTGCTGTGGCCAGCGCGTCGCACAGGCTGTCGACACAGCTCGCCAGTTCCTCTGCGCTGGTCGAGCGGATGACGAAATTGGCGCCGACCCGGCCTTCGCGGAAGAAGGGATAGGAGCCGATCTGGCATCCCGCATGCGCCTCTTCGACCTCGCGCAGGATGACCGCGACTTCGCTTTCGGCAACGAGGCTGCCGATCGTCTCGGTGATCAATGGCGCGCCGCCTTCGAGCGTGCCGGTCAGCGCATCGAGCATGCCCGCGGTGATATGCGGAACGCCCGCGAGCATGTGAACATTGCCGATGAGGATGCCGGGTGCGCCCGACATCCGGTTGCGGATCAGCGTGGCGCCTTTGGGCGTGCGCGCCATCCGCAGGCGGCCTTCGGTCAGCCCGCCCGGCTTGTCGGCATAATAGGCCTCGAGCATGGCGCGGGCCTCGGGATGGATGACGACCGCAACGCCGAGCGCTGCAGCAATGGCATCGACGGTGATATCGTCATGCGTGGGGCCGATGCCGCCGGTGGTGAAGAGATAGTCGTATCGCTCGCGCAGCACGTTCACCGCCTCGCTGATCGCGGTCATGTCATCGGCCACGATGCGCACTTCGGTAAGGCGGATGCCCTGCACCTGCAGCCACTTGGCGACCTGGGAGATATTGGCATCCTGCGTACGGCCCGAGAGGATTTCATCGCCGATGACAACCATCCCGGCAGTCCAGATACGCTTACTCGCACTCATTGCACGGCTTCCTTTTTCGGCTCACTGCCCACAGGCGGATTGGTGAAGCGCAGCACGCCATCCGACACTGGCCGACCGCGGAAATCGGCCTTGTCCTGCAGGTAATTGTGGTTCAGCCGCCATGGCAATTGCGCGCCGCTCTTGGGCATCATCGGGCGGGCGCGTTGCAGGTAGCCCGAGGAGTAATCGAAGGGCTCGACTTCCTCAGGCTCGTTGCCGGGAGCAAGGCAAGGCATAGCAATCTGGCAGCCTCGCTCAGCCATCTGCTTGAGAACATTGGCGATGTAGGCAGAGACATTGTCCGCCCGCAAAGTCCAGCTGGCATTGAGATAGCCGAACACGACCGAGAGATTGGGAAGATTGGAGAACATCGTCCCGCGATAGAAGTAATGCTGGCGCAGGTCGACCGGCTCGCCCGCAAGGCTGATCCTGACCTTGCCGACCATCACGAGGCGCAGCCCGGTGGCGGTGATCACGATGTCGGCGGGCAGATAGGCGCCCGAGGAGAGTTTCACCCCGCCTTCGTCAAAGCCCGCGACCGTGTCGGTCACCACACTGGCCGCCCCTTCGCGCAAGGCCGTGAACAGATCGCCATCGGGCACCAGACACAGCCGCTGGCGCCACGGATCGTAAGGCGGCTCGAAATGCTCCTCGGAGTAGGCGCGGCCAAGATCGCGGCGCAGCAAACGGCGCAGCATCCGCGCCAGCCGTTGCGGATTGCGACGCGAAAGGGCGAAGAAGAAGCTGCGCAAGCGGATGTTCTTCTGCCGCGTGAGCCAATAAGCCGCCTTCTCGGGCAGCCAGCGGCGAAACAGCCGGTTCCAGCGGTCCTGGCGCGGGCCGGAGGCCATCCAGGTCGGCGTGCGCTGGAGCATGGTCATGCTCGCGGTGTGCTGCGCCATGGCCGGCACGATGGTCACCGCCGTCGCGCCCGATCCGATCACCACCACGCGCTTGCCCGCGTAATCGAGATCTTCGGGCCAGAATTGCGGATGCACCACTTGCCCGCCGAAAGCCTCCAGTTGCGGGAGCGCGGCATCGTGCGGGTCGTCATAGTCGTAATAGCCGCTCGCAAAGTGCACCCAGCGCGCGGTCGTGACGCTCTCCTTGCCATCAGGTCCGCGCGCGGTGACCGACCATTGCGCTGCTTCGGGCTCCCAATTGGCACTCAGAACCTCGGTGTTGAAGCGGATATGCCCGGTGATCCCGCGCTCATCGGCGGTGCGTTGCAGATACTCGAGGATGGCCGGGCCATCGGCAATCGCATCTTCATGCAGCCAGGGTTCGAACACGAAGCCCAAAGTGTGCATATCGCTGTCCGAGCGCACGCCGGGATAGCGGAACAGATCCCAGGTCCCGCCAATCGCCGCGCGCCGCTCGAAAATGGCATAGGTCTGTTCGGGGCAGATGCGGCCCATAAGCGCGGCCATGGCGATGCCCGATATCCCGGCACCGATGATGATAACATCATGGTCCGGGCGGGCGCTCATGCGGGGTGGACCTGCGGCAAGGGCGGGATGCTGGCCTCGCTCATCCCCTCTTGCGCATTGGCCGCCTGCGCCGCGCGCACCGTGTTCGACAAGAGGCACGCGATCGTCATCGGGCCGACCCCGCCGGGCACCGGGGTGACAGCTTCGGCGTGCTCCATCTCGTCGAACGCGACATCGCCCACCAGCCTGTCCTTGCCGTCCTCGCCCTTCACGCGGGTTATGCCCACATCGATGATCACCGCGCCCGGCTTCACCCAGTCGCCCCTCACCAGACGCGGCGCGCCCGCAGCGGCAATGATGACATCGGCCTTGCGCGCAATCTGCGCCAGATTGGCGGTGTGGATATGCGTCACCGTCACCGTCGCCTCGCGGTCGAGCAGGAGATTGGCGACCGGCTTGCCCACGATATTGGACTTGCCGATCACCACCACATCCTTGCCGGTGAGATCATCGAGCACGCTGTCGATCAGCATCATCACGCCAAGCGGCGTGCACGGGATGATCCCGCCTGTGCCGGTGGAAAGGCGGCCGACATTGACCGGATGGAAACCGTCGACATCCTTCTCGGGCGCAATCGATCCGAGCACTTTCAAAGGGTCGATATGCGCGGGCAGCGGCACCTGGCACAAGATGCCGTGCACTTCGCCATCGCCATTGAGCCGTTCGATCAGGGCGAGCAATTGCTCCTGCGATGTGTCCCATGGCAGGCGATGCTCGGA
>DAIQNS010000118.1:0-7091 GCA_036788315.1 Alteraurantiacibacter sp.
CAGATCCGATATCATAAACGCCCGAGGCTGCGCTCAGCACAGCGGGGCCTTCATTGAGCAATATGCGCGCTGTCAAATCTTCCAACCCGACTTTGCGCACGGCCCTTGTCTGCTGCACCACTTCGCCCGCCATCAGCGAAAACGGCCGCCCGGCGGCATCCTGCCCGCGGTACATCGCCTTGTCGACGCGCAGCCGATCCTCGGCAATCGCCACCTTGTTGCGGTCGAGCAGGAAGCTGACATCCCCGCGCGGCGACAGGGGCGTGATGACCATCATCGCGGCAATCATGCCGACAAGCGCGGGCAGCCCGATCGCCAGCACGCGCACCACCTTGTCGAGCAGACTGCCCGGTGCGGCGAAAGCCTGGCGCCTGGTGCGCATCTGGTCGGCGGCCTGAGTCATAAGGATGGAGTCATAAAGACGGAGTCATAAAGTCTGGGTCATGAGCGTTGCAGCTTGCCTATTCGTGGCTGAATATGTCCTTATCGGCCCAGCCGGCAAGATCGAGCCGCGCGCGCGCCGGAAGGAAGTCGAAACAGGCCTGCGCCAGTGCCATGCGCCCTTCGCGCTCGAGCCGCTCGGTGAGGATCACATGCATGCGGTGCAGGAAACGCACATCCGAAGCGGCATAGTCGCGCTGCGCTTCGCTCAACTCGTCCGCGCCCCAGTCCGAGCTTTGCTGCTGCTTGGACATGTCCTCGCCCAGCAGCTCGGTCACAAGGTTCTTGAGGCCGTGCCGGTCGGTATAGGTGCGCACCATCTTGCTCGCGATCTTGGTGCAGAAGACAGGCCCAGCTTCCACGCCCAGATAATGTTCGATCGCAGCCAGATCGAAGCGCGCGAAATGATACAGCTTGAGCCGCGTCGGATCGCCCAAAATGGCCTTCAAATTGGGCGCATCATAGGCGCTGCCATTGGCAAAGCGCACCAGATGCTCATCGCCCGAGCCATCGGATATCTGTACCAGGCACAGCCTGTCGCGCGCGGTGACAAGGCCCATCGTCTCGGTGTCGACGGCAAGCGGAGCATCGTCGGTGAGCACGCCCTCGGGCAGGTCTTCTTCGTGGAAATATACAGCCATGGCAGCCGCCTTAGTCGCAATGGGGAAAGAGGGGAAGAGGCGCTTGTGCGCAGGCGGTTTGCCTCGGATAATGCCTGGGTGACGACCGAGACAATCCCTGCAAGCTGGAACACCACGCTGGAGCCGGTGCTGGAAAGCGCGCAGGCGCGGCGGCTGGGCGGCTGGCTGCGTGCCGAGGAGGAGGCAGGCAAGGCGATCTATCCCCCGCGCGGGACAAGGCTGCGCGCGCTCGAGTTGACCCCGCTTGAAGAGGTCCGCGTGGTGATCCTCGGGCAGGATCCCTATCACGCGCCCGGGCAGGCGCACGGTCTCAGCTTTTCGGTGCCCGAGGGCGTGCCCTTGCCGCCATCCTTGCGCAACATTTACAAGGAACTGCACGATGATTGCGGGATTGCGCCTGCCAGCAAGGGCAATCTGGAAAGCTGGGCGCGGCAAGGTGTGCTCCTCCTCAACAACACGCTGACAGTGGAGGCGGGCCGCGCGGGCAGCCATGCCGGGCAAGGCTGGGAAGCGATTACCGATGCCATCGTGGCGGCGGTCGCGGCGCGCGCGCAGCCTTGCGTGTTCATCCTGTGGGGCAGCCATGCGCAGGGCAAAGCCGCGCGCATTTCCGGTTTGGGTCCGAGCCTTGGCGCATCGCCCGATCATCTTGTTCTCAAGAGCCCGCACCCGAGCCCCTTGTCCTCGTACCGCGGCTTCTTCGGCTCACGGCCTTTCAGCAAGGCGAACGCGTTTCTGGAAAGCCGGGGCGCGCGCGCTGTGAATTGGCGTATTCCAGCACAATAGACACCTTGGACACTGTCCTGAAAAGGAAAAGCCCAGCCGCCCGCGCGGCATGATGCAGGCGGGACATTGCGCAAGGAAGGTCAGGCGTGATCACGCATCTGCACATGCCCAAGGCCGCCGCTGTAGGAAAGATTGCACCCGTGCCGCTCGTCGCCCCCTGAAAGCGGACCAAGGCCCGCTCCCTTTGACACCAATGCGATCAGCGCTCGCTGTTACCGCGGCAATTCGCTCACGCCCATCAGCGCTTCGTCAACCGAGCGGGCAGCCTGGCGGCCTTCACGGATCGCCCAGACCACGAGCGACTGGCCACGGCGCATGTCGCCGCAGGCCCAGATTTGCGGGTCGGAAGTGCGATAATCGCGCTCGGTCGCCGCAACATTTCCGCGCGCATCGAGATCGACCTGAGATTGCTCGATCATGCCGGTCTTGCGCGGGCCGACAAAGCCCATGGCAAGCAGGATCAGATCGGCTGGCATGACAAACTCGCTGCCTTCGACTTCCTTGAAAGCGCGGCCTTCCCATGCGATCCGCGCGCATTTGAGGCCGGTGACCTTGCCGTCCTCGCTGACCACTTCCTTGGTCAGGACAGACCAGTCGCGCATCGCGCCTTCCTCATGGCTCGAGGAGGTGCGCATCTTGACCGGCCAATCGGGCCAGGTGAGCAGCTTGTCTTCCTTCTCGGGGGGCTGCGGCATGATTTCGAGCTGGGTGACGCTTGCAGCGCCCTGCCGGTTCGATGTGCCCACGCAGTCCGAGCCGGTATCGCCGCCACCGATCACGATCACATGCTTGCCCGTCGCGGTCAGCGTGCCGCGCGGGGCGGCGCGTTCTTCGCTGTCGCCGACATTGCGCTTGTTCTGCTGCGTGAGGAATTCCATCGCCATGCGCACACCGGGCATTTCCGCGCCGGGAATTTGCAGCGGGCGCGCATCTTCCGCGCCGCCGGCGAGCACGATCGCATCGAAGTTTTCGCGCAAGGATTTCATCGAGACATCGACGCCGACCTCGGTGTTGGTCTTCAAGGTCACGCCTTCGGCTTCCATCTGGAGCGCGCGGCGGTTGATGAGCGTCTTTTCCATTTTGAAATCGGGGATGCCGTAGCGCATCAGTCCGCCGATCCGGTCGCTCTTTTCAAACAACGTTACCGAATGCCCGGCGCGCGCCAATTGCTGCGCGCAGGCCATGCCCGCGGGGCCCGAGCCGACTACCGCCACGCTCTTGCCAGTCTTCTTCTCGGCGATTTGCGGGTGGACCCAGCCTTCCTTCCATCCGCGATCGATGATCGCGCATTCGATGCTCTTGATGGTGACCGGCTGGTCGGTGATGTTGAGCGTGCAGCTCGCCTCGCAGGGGGCCGGGCAGATGCGGCCGGTGAATTCGGGGAAATTGTTGGTCGAATGCAGCACTTCGAGCGCATTCTTCCAATCGCCTTCATAGACGAGATGGTTCCAGTCCGGGATGATATTGTTCACCGGACAGCCGTTGTGGCAATAAGGAATCCCGCAATTCATGCAGCGCGAGGCCTGCAATTGCAGCTTGTCATCGCTCGGCGGGATGACGAACTCCTTGTAGTGCTTCAGCCGCTCCTTGGGATCGTCATAGGTGCGATCCTCGCGGTCGACTTCGAGAAATCCGGTTTCCTTGCCCATCGTATTCATTCCCAATCATGCAATCACATCATTGCGAGCGTAGCGAAGCAATGCACTGCGCGGCGTTGATGAATTGCCGCGTCGCTTGCTCCTCGCAATAACGACCTGAACTGTATTACTCCGCCGCGACCATTTCCGCTTGCCTGCGCTCGGCTTCGAGCATTTTCAGCGCAAGCGCATAATCCTTGGGCATCACTTTGACGAATTTGCCCAGACTGCTGGCAAAATCGGCCAGCAATTCGGTAGCCCGCGCGGACCCGGTGTGAAGCTTGTGCCGCTCGAGCAGAATGCGCAGGCGCTCGGCATCGTGGTACAGCGGATCGCCCATGCCGAAATCCTCGACATTGGCGGACCGTTGCGCCGGACGGCCGGTGCCTTCCAATTCGCTCGGCTCGGGCGAAATCGGCTCGAGGTCGACCTGCGCCAGATTGCAGCGGCTCGCAAAACTTCCATCGGGATCATATACATAGGCAATCCCGCCGCTCATTCCAGCGGCGAAATTGCGCCCCGTCTGGCCGAGCACGCAAACCACGCCGCCGGTCATGTATTCGCAGCCATGATCGCCGGTCCCCTCGACCACCGCGATGGCGCCCGAATTGCGCACCGCGAAGCGTTCCCCGGCAACCCCGCCGAAATAGGCCTCGCCCGCAATCGCGCCGTAAAGCACGGTATTGCCGACGATGATATTGTCGAGCGGATCGCGCCCAACACCTTCGGGCTGGCGCACGATCACGCGGCCGCCCGACAAGCCCTTGCCGACATAGTCATTGGCATCGCCCACCAGATCGAGCGTGACGCCGTGCGCAAGCCAGGCGGCGAAACTCTGCCCGGCAACGCCCTTGAAATTGATGCGCAACTGGTCCGCCTTGAGCCCGCCGTGACCGTGGCGGCGCGCGATTTCGCCCGACAGCATGGTGCCAACGGTGCGGTTGACATTGCGGATCAGAAAATCGAGCACCAGCGTTTCGCCGCGCTCGATTGCGGGGCGCGCGGCCTCGATGAGCGCATTGTCGAGCGCGTTTTCCAGACCGTGATCCTGCGCCTCGGTGTGGAAGAGCTGCTTGCCTGCAGGCGCGGGCACCTGATGCAGCAGGCGCGAAAGATCGACGCCGTCCGCCTTCCAGTGACGGATGGCCTTGTTCATGTCGATCCGGTCGACCCGGCCGATCATTTCCTCGACCGTGCGGAAGCCCATTTCGGCCATGATCGCGCGCAGTTCCTCGGCGACGAAGAAGAAGTAATTGATCACATGCTCGGGCGTGCCGACAAAGCGCTTGCGCAATTCAGGGTTTTGCGTGGCGACGCCGACCGGGCAGGTGTTGAGGTGACATTTGCGCATCATGATGCAGCCAGCCGCAATCAGCGGCGCAGTTGCAAAGCCGAACTCATCTGCCCCCAGCAGCGCGCCGATGGCGACATCGCGGCCCGTGCGCAAACCGCCGTCAACCTGCACCGCAATGCGACTGCGCAAATCGTTGAGGAGCAGCGTCTGCTGCGTTTCGGCAAGGCCGATTTCCCACGGGCTTCCGGCGTGCGTGAGCGAAGTCAGCGGGGAGGCGCCGGTGCCGCCTTCATAGCCCGAGATCGTCACATGATCCGCGCGCGCCTTCGAGACGCCCGCCGCGACCGTGCCCACGCCCACTTCGGACACCAGCTTGACTGAAATGCGCGCCGGCGGATTCACGTTCTTGAGATCGTGAATGAGCTGCGCAAGATCCTCGATCGAATAAATATCGTGATGCGGCGGCGGCGAAATGAGGCCCACGCCCGGCGTCGAATGGCGTACCTTGCCGATGCGCTTGTCGACCTTGTGGCCGGGCAACTGGCCACCTTCGCCGGGCTTTGCGCCCTGCGCCATCTTGATCTGGATATCGTCCGCATTGACCAGATATTCGGTGGTCACGCCAAACCTGCCGCTCGCGACCTGCTTGATCTTGCTGCGCATCGAATCGCCATTGTCCATGGGCGCGAAACGGAAGGGTTCTTCCCCGCCTTCGCCCGTGTTCGAGCGGCCACCGATACGGTTCATCGCGATCGCCAGCGTCGAATGCGCTTCATGGCTGATCGAGCCGAAACTCATCGCCCCGGTGCTGAAGCGCTTGACGATCTCCTCGACGGGTTCGACCTCGTCCATGGAGAGCGGCTCGTCAGCGAGCTTCAATTGCATCAGCCCGCGAATGGTCAGCAGTCGTTCGGATTGCTCGTTAACCGATTTGGCAAAATCCGCATAGGCATCGGAGATATTTCCGCGCACGGCATGTTGCAGGCTGGCGACGTTCGAGGGCGTCCAGGCATGTTCCTCGCCGCGCAGGCGGTATTGGTAAATGCCGCCCACATCGAGCATGTTCTTGTAGATCGGATTGTCGCCGTAAGCGACCGCGTGCCGGCGCACGGCTTCCTCGGCGACTTCGGCAAGGCCAATGCCTTCGATAGTGGTCGCGGTGCCGGTGAAATATTTGTCGATGAACGCGCTCGACAAGCCGACCGCATCGAAAATCTGCGCGCCGCAATAGGACTGGTAGGTCGAGATGCCCATTTTGGACATGACCTTCTGAATGCCCTTGCCGACCGCTTTCACATAATTGCGGCGCACCGCAACCGGCTCGAGCGCGGGCGCCTTGGTGCGGCGGATTTCTTCCAATGTTTCGAACGCGAGATAGGGGTTGATCGCTTCCGCGCCATACCCTGCCAAAACGCAGAAATGGTGCACTTCGCGCGCTTCGCCGGTTTCCACGACGAGCCCGGTCTGCATCCGCAGACCCTGACGCACCAGATGATGATGCACTGCCGCAGTCGCCAGCAGCGCGGGCATGGGAATGCGCTCGGCGCTTTGCGCGCGGTCGGACAGGATGAGGATATTCTTGTCCTGCAACACCGCTTCGGTCGCGGCCCAGCACATTTCCTTGATCGCCATGCGCAATCCCTTGGCGCCCTTCGCGGCTTTCCAGGTCATGTCGATCGTCTCGGTGCGGAACGCGCCGTCAAGGCTCGCCTCGACCGAGCGGATCTTTTCGAGATCGCGGTTGGTGAGGATCGGCTGCTCGACTTCGAGCCGCTTGTGCGTCCCCGCCTCGTGCCCGAGCAGATTGGGCCGCGGCCCGATCATCGAGAGCAGGCTCATCACCAGCTCTTCGCGGATCGGATCGATCGGCGGATTGGTCACCTGCGCAAAATTCTGCTTGAAATAATCATACAGCAGGCGGCTGCGCTTGCTCAGCACCGCAATCGGAGTGTCGGTGCCCATCGAGCCCAAGGGATCGTCGGCATTGACGGCCATCGGCTCGAGGAAGCGGGAGATGTCTTCCTGCGTATAACCGAAAGCCTGCTGCTTCTTGAGCAGCGAGACTTCATCGGCCTGCACCGCTTCGCTGTCGGTTTCGATCCAGTCGAGATCCTTGAGCTTGTACTGCGCCTTGTCGAGCCATTCGGCATAGGGCTCGGCATTGGCGAGCTGCGCTTTCAGTTCGGCATCCTCGATGATGCGGCCCTGTTCGAGATCGATCAGCAGCATCTTGCCGGGTTGCAGCCGCCATTTGCGCGTGATGTCTTCTTCGGCAAAGGGCAAAACGCCGCT
>DAIQNS010000119.1:0-4922 GCA_036788315.1 Alteraurantiacibacter sp.
GCCGAATTTCATCGAGGGTGGCATCTTCGGGGATCATGCTCAATTCCTGCAGCTTGCTCTAGAATGCCGGACCATAAAGACCTCCAGAACTCTCCGTGCCGCCAGGCTTTGCAGCATGTTCGCCAAAGGTCGCCAGCACCCGTGGGTCAACGTTGCGCTGCTCGACATAGTTTCGCGCACTGCGGCCCGAATTGTCCGTACGATCGGGGTCGGCCCCTCCCTTGAGGAAAACCTCGATCAGTTCAAGATTGCGATTATGCACTGCCGTGATCAGCGGCGTTTCACCGGCGGAGTTGGCCACATCGACCTGCGCGCCTGCTTTGAGCAAGGCTTCTGCCCCTTCGACAAAGCCGATCTGTGTTGCGAGCATCAAGGGGGTGACACCGTTCTTGTCGGCGATATTGGGATTGGCACCTTCCTGCGAAAGGAAGCGGATCCATGTCGCATTGCGCTGCCTTGTGACGAGATGCAGCCCGGTTTCGCCCGAGGAGACATCGCGCGCATTGACCACGGTAGTGCCCGGTTTGCGCAGCATCTCGGTGGCGGTGGTGCCGTCGCGTTCCTTGACGGCCTTGAGAAACTCGTAGCCTTCCGAATAGGTTTGCGCTGCAAGCGGCGCTGCGCAAAGCATTGCCAATCCGCCCATTGCCACGATGCTGATCTTGCGAAGAGCGACCATAGCCACCCGTCCTCCTGCCAATAATTATGCGCGAAACCCCCTGTTCCGGGCCAATCGCTTCTTGCGGCTCATGCGTTAGCAGAGCATGAACCGGCTTGTCATGCCCATGCGTAGAAACTTTCCGCTTCGCCTCCTTTCCGCCCTCGCCGCTGCTCTGGCTCTGGGGGGATGTTCCGATCAGCCGCCGCTTGAGCAAGGAGCGATCCACGGCTCGGGCATTGGCGGCGCTTTCGAACTGGTCAATCCGGACGGTGAAACCGTGCGCTGGTCCGATTTTGAGGGCAAATGGCGCATGGTCTATTTCGGCTATGCCTATTGCCCGGATGTCTGCCCCTTCGATGTGCAGCGCATGGTGCAAGGTTACAACGCCTTCGCCGCGGAGGAGCCGGAACTGGCGCAGGACGTCGTGCCGATCTTCATCACCATCGATCCCCAGCGCGATACGCCCGATGTCGTAGGGAAATTCGTCTCGGGCTTTTCCGAGGACCTTGTGGGCCTCACCGGGACGCAGGAACAGATCGATGAGGCCGCCAATGCCTTTGCCGTGTACTATCGCAAGGGAACGGTTACCGAGGAGGGCGGATACCTCATGGACCACAGCAATGTCGGTTATCTGATGGACCGCGACGGCGCGCCCGTTGCGCTGCTGTCCGTGGACGAGACAGGTGAAGCCGTCGCGCAGGAACTCAAGACATGGGTTCGCTAAGCGAAGGCGGCGCGCTCAGAGAGCGGTTCTGGGAGCTCGATTTGAAGGCGTTGAACCGCGCCGAATGGGAAGCCTTGTGCGATGGCTGCGGTCGGTGCTGCCTGAACAAACTCGAGGATGAGGATACCGGCGAAATCGTCGAAACGAATGTCGCGTGCAAGCTGCTCGATACAGCAACTGGGCGTTGCAGCAATTATCGCCATCGCCGCGCTTTCGTGCCCGATTGCCTGCAACTCACGCCGCGCATCGTCGAGAACGTGCAGTGGCTACCCGAAAGCTGCACCTATCGCCTGCGCGCCGAAGGACAAGCGCTGCCCGAGTGGCATCATCTGCTGACCGGAAGCACGGATGCGATGATTGCGGCGGGCGCGTGCGTTGCGGGGCGCTGCGTCAGCGAAATCGACGCCGGGCCGCTCGAACATCACATAACCTCCTGGGGCATGATCGGATGATCGACTGGCTGCGCAGGGACATTTCCGAGCCGCGGATCGTCATTGCGGGGCGCCAATTGCCGATCGCCATTCGCCGCCATGCCCGGGCCCGGCGGCTGACGATGCGCCTTGCTCCCGATGGCAGCGAATTGCGGGTGACGATCCCCAAATGGGGCCAGTCGCGCGATGCCCTCGCCTTTGCCAATGCCCGGCTCGAATGGATTGCCGCGCAACTGGCCAAGGTGCCCGAAACGCGGCGCATCGTGCCGCGCGCGCTTGTGCCCTATCGCGGGCGCGACATTACCATCGCCTGGGGCGAGAACGCGCCGCGAAGGCCGCATCTGGTGGGCGATGCCCTGGTTGTCGGCGGTTCGCTCGACATGCTCGAGGCGCGCGTGCGGCGCTGGCTGGAAATCGAGGCGCTGGAGACTGCCGCGCAAGATCTCATCCGCTATTGCCAGCGCGCAGGCGTGCCCCTGCCTGATCTGCGCCTATCGCGTGCGCAACGGCGGTGGGGAAGCTGCGCGGGAAGGCCGGGCGGCGCGCGCTGCGTGCGGATCAACTGGCGGCTGATCATGGCGCCCGATCATGTCCGCCGGTCGGTGGTGGCGCATGAAGTCGCGCATCTCACCCATTTTGATCATTCGCCGCAATTCCATTCGCTTCTGGGGCAGATTTTCGACGATGATCTGCGCGCAGCCGATCGCTGGCTGAAAGAACAGGGGCGCTCGCTTTACGCAATCTGCCCGTGATCGACAGCGGGACTAGCCGAGCGCGCCGTGCCTGCCTATCTATGCGCGCATGAAAGGCTTTTTCCGCCGAATTTCGCCCAAGGACGCCGTGCTCGATTTTGCCGGGCAGTGGCAGCAGGAAACCCCGCATCGCTGGCCTTTGCTGGGCGTTGCGATGGCATCGAGCTTTGCCATTTTCATGCTGTTTATTCCCGATAGCCAGCGCGCCGCGCTGAAACGGCCCGAAGTGGACTATATCACCACTTTTGCAGCTGACCGCACCGATGCCGAGATCATCACTTCCAATTGTGCCAGTCAGGCTTTCAAGGACGAACTTGAAGCGCGCCTTGCCCAGCGCCAGGAACTGCGCCGCGACATGTACCGCGCGCTTGGCCGTGCGACCTTTGTCGATGTCGATGAAGCCGTGGCCGAAGCAGAAGAACAGGCCGAAGCCGAGCGCCTCGCTCAAGGCGCGCCCAGCGAAGAGGAACTGGCCGAACAGGAAGCCCGCTCGGTCGAGGAATATTGCGCCAATGCAGCGATGAACGCGTCAGCAAATGCAGGCTGACGATCAGCGCTGGCTTGCTGCTGCTGCCGCTCTGGCGGAGCGCGCGCGGCCTTTGGCGCGGCCCAATCCGGGCGTTGCCGCAATTATTGTGAAAGACGGGCGCGTGATCGGGCGCGGCTGGACGCGCGCGGGCGGGCGTCCGCATGCCGAGGCAGTCGCGCTGGAGCAGGCGGGCGCGGCGGCAAAGGGCGCGACGCTTTATGTCACACTGGAGCCTTGCGCGCATGTCTCGCAGCGGGGCGCGTCATGCGCGGATCTTGTCGCAGGTTCCGGGCTCGCGCGCGTCGTCATCGGCATGGCTGACCGCGATGAGCGCACGGCTGGCCAAGGCGCGGCGCGATTGCAGCACGCGGGGATCGCGGTGTTCCAAGCTGATGTTTCGGCCGAAGCGCTCGGTCTGTCCGGGCATGCCATGGCGACGACGCTTCGCCGCCCGGCCATCACTCTCAAGCTCGCGCTCTCGCTCGATGGTTGCATTGCGCTTGCGTCGGGCGAAAGTCAGTGGATTACCGGGCCGAACGCGCGCGCCCACGCGCACCGCGAACGCGCGCGGCATGATGCGATTGTGGTGGGTGGCGGCACCTTGCGGGCCGACAATCCCTCGCTTGATGTTCGACTGCCCGGTCTGGAAAACCGCTCGCCGGACCGATTTGTACTGACCAGCGGCGAAGTGCCCGATGGCTGGGGCAAACTCGCCAGCCCCGATGATCTCAGCCCGCTTGGCGATACGCGCTATCTCTTCATCGAAGGCGGAGCGTCCACGGCAGCGGCGTTCCTGAGCCGCGATCTGGTCGACCGGCTCCTGATCTACCGCGCGCCAATCCTGCTTGGCGGGGGACGGCCCAGCCTTGGCGGTATTGGCCTCAGCAGCCTTGCTGCGAGCCATGGCCGCTGGGCGCGCACCGACTTTCGGGTGCTTGGCAGTGACATGCTCGAAGTCTACAGCCGCACACGCTAGTCTTGTAAGGAACGCCCCATGTTTACCGGCATCGTCACCGCCATCGGCACTATCGAGAACGTCGAGCAGCGTGGCGACTTGCGCGTTCGCATCGCTTGCGCCTTCGATCCGGCGCGCATCGCAATCGGTGCCTCGATCGCGTGCTCGGGCGTGTGCCTCACCGTGGTCGAGCGCGGTGGGGAAGCGGGCGCGGCATGGTTCAGCGTGGATGTGTCAGCGGAAACGGTTTCGCGCACCGCAGCCAAGATGTGGAGCAAGGACCGGCGCCTCAATCTGGAGCCGTCCTTGCGGCTTGGCGATGAAATGGGCGGTCATATTGTCACTGGCCATGTCGATGCCGTGGGTCTGGTGCACGATTGGGAGCCCGAGGGCGATTCGATGCGTGCGCTGATTGCAGCCCCGAAGGAGCTGGCGCGCTTCATCGCGCCCAAGGGCTCGATTACGCTCGATGGTGTTTCGCTAACGGTCAACACAGTCAGCGACCGGCCCGATGGCTCGGCCATCTTCAGCCTCAACATCATTCCGCACACTGCCGATGTGACAACGCTGGGCGAGCTCCGGCAGGGCGGCGAGGTCAATCTCGAGATCGATACGATCGCGCGCTATCTGGAACGCATGCAATCGCTGCGCAGCTAACGTCCCAATACTCTTGCAAGCCAGCCCGAGCGCCTTGGCGGCTTGGTCTCGTCGAACATCTCGAACATGAAATTGGCCATCAGGATCGCCTGCTGCCGGTCCATCAGGAGGTGAGTCGTATGCACGTCTGCGGACGCATGCGGCGGCGGCTTGGTGACCGATTGCACGCGCAGGATCAACCGGTCGCCAAGGCGTTGCGCGGTCCAGCCAACC
>DAIQNS010000119.1:4932-7088 GCA_036788315.1 Alteraurantiacibacter sp.
TGATCATGGTGTGAACTGCTCATCGGGCCCCCTGACATACGACAGGAAGCAGGTATAAGCCCGTAAAGCCGCCGCGCCAATCGGCAAAGCGGGATTGCCCGATCAGGAAATGGCGCCAGGAAACAACCTCAGGAGACGGCCGCAAGCGCCTCGACGAATTTGTCGATATTGTCGAGCGTCAACCCGGCGATATTGATCCGGCCATTTCCGGCCATGTAAACGCCGTGCTCCTCGCGGATGGCAATCACCTGTTCCTTGGACAAGGGCAGCATGGCAAACATGCCTTTCTGCTCGCCAAGCGGCGTCAGATCGACCGCGCCCGCCGTGCCCGCTTGCGCCAGCCGCGCGCGCACTTCGCCAATGCGCGAACGCATGCTGGCAAGCTCGGCCAGCCAGCTGGCCGTCAGAGCTTCATCTTCGAGGATCAGCCGCACCGCCGCAGCGCCGTGGTCAGGCGGCATCGACCAGTTCGCGCGCGCCAGAGCGTAGGCGTTGGTCATGATCTTTTGCGTATCTTGCGCAGTCGCACCCAGCGCGTAGAGCGCGCCGACGCGGTCCCGGTAATAGCCGAAATTCTTGTCGCAGCTGTAGCAGATCAGCGCCTCGGGCACCTTGGCTAGGACCGTGCGCACACCGTAAGCGTCTTCTTCCATGCCATCGCCCAGACCGTGATAGGCAAGGTCAAGGATCGGTAGCACGCCGGTTTCGACCAGCAGATCGGCAATCGCGTCCCATTGGTCAGGCCGGTAATCGATGCCGGTGGGATTGTGGCAGGCACCGTGAAGCAGCACTGCCCCGCCCTTGCCCATCGCCCGCAGCGCCTGCGCGAGCGATTCCATGTCCGCCTCGCCATCGGGCGCGGCATGCGGAAACGCGCTGACTTCAAGCCCGAGATCGGCGCAAATCTGGTTGTGATTGGGCCAGGTCGGGCTGCCGACGGCAAGCTGCGTGACGCCTGCCCGCAAGGCCAGCGCAGCCGCAAGCCGCACCGCGCCCGTGCCGCCGGGCGTCTGCATTCCGCCAAGACGGTCATGCACCAGGGAATTGCTACCGAAAATATGCGGCATCAGCGCTTTGACAAAACCCATGTCGCCTTCGGGCCCGAGATAGGCTTTGGACGTCTGCGTTTCGAGCAGCTTCGTCTCAGCCGCTTTCACCGCTGCAAACACGGGCGTTGCGCCAGAGGCAGTGCGATAGACGCCGACGCCAAGATCAATCTTGTCTGGCCGCGGGTCGGCATCGTGAAGGGCGATCAGCGCAAGCAGCGCATCGGGCGGTTGTTGGTTGAGTCTGTCAAGCATGGCGCGCGGCTAATGCCTCCGGGCGCAGCCGAGCGCAAGGCTCAATTGCGGTACCTTGTCGTAGCCGCGCCGGGCCTGGGCGCGGGATTGTTCTCACCCTTTGTCAGAAGGGCATCCAGCGCTGCTTTTTGGAAAATTTCATGTAGCCCGCATTCACGCCCAGCCGCAGTCCCGCACCCACGCGGATCGGGATCAGCACCACGCCATCCTTGCGCAGATAGCTCGCGTTGAAACCGCCCACGAAATAGGCCTGCCCCTCGCCCGATGGATAGCGTTCGTAAAGTTGCTCGGTATCGTGAAGATTGTAGACCAGCACAAAAGTGTTGGCGGCATTTGCGCCTGCATCAAAGCCGATCGAAGGCCCGGTCCAGTAAACGGGCATATTGCCTTCGATCGCGTGATGGAGCGTGCCCGAGCCGTAGCGCAGGCCAAAGATGAAGGCCCCGCCACCCTCACGCCCGACAATATAGCCGTTGGGCTCGCCCTGTTCTTCGAGAATATTCTCGATGAGCCGCGCCAGCCCTTCTGCGCCCTTGCCGAACAGTCCTTCAGCCTCGCCGATCAGATCGTCCTTGGCATAGGTGCCGGGAGCTGGTTGCGCGGGCTCAACCTGCGGCACGGCCACGGCCGGAGTAGCCGGTGCCGGGTTGGCGGGAAGAAAATCGCCCTGCTCATACAAGGGCGTGGTCCTGGCAGGCAGTTCCGAATAGCGCGAGCTCGGCTCGCTGAAACCCGGCTCAGCGGGCGCTGCGCGGCTTTCGCCGGCAAGGTCGCCATCGATCATGCTGTCGGGATCGACAGTCTCGATCTGTTGGGCGAAGGCCGGCATCGCCAGCGCTGCGAACACCGCAGCCA
>DAIQNS010000120.1:0-6273 GCA_036788315.1 Alteraurantiacibacter sp.
CGCCCAGTTCGAGCGCGAGGTCACCGGCGAGCGGATCAGGGACAAGATCGCTGCCTCAAAAAAGAAGGGCATCTGGATGGGCGGGCCGGTGCCGCTGGGGTATCAGGTGATCGAGCGCAAACTGGTCCCGGTCCCACAGGAAGCGGAGAGGGTGCGAAGGATCATGCGGCTCTATCTGGAGATCGGCACCGTGCCTGCGCTCATCGCGGCGCTGGCGAGCGCAGGCATCGTCACCAAGATCCAGCAGCGCACCAGCGGACCGCATCGCGGGGGCATCCCGTTCGCGCGCGGCAGTCTGTTCCATCTGCTGAAGAACCCGGTCTATCGCGGAATGATCGTGCACAGGGGCAAGGTGTATGAAGGCGAGCACGAGGCGATTGTCGACGCGGATCTCTGGAATGCGGTGCAGGCCCAGCTGGGCCGCAAGGCTCCACCAAGGAGGCGACCCAAAAATGATCTGCAGCTGGCCTTGCTGCGGGGTGTGCTCACCGATCCGCATGGGCGAGTGATGGCTGCCACCTATGCCACCAAGGGATGCCGACGCTATGCCTATTACGAAACCCGCAAGGATCTGGCCCGGCCCGGTGATCCGCCTGCAACGCGCTTCGCGCAGGGCGCGTTCGATCGGCATCTGATCGTCCATCTTGCGCAGCTGCTGGAAGACGAGCATGCGCTGCGCCGGCTGTCAGGGATCGAAGAGGCTGAACCGCTGCGCACGATATTTGCCAGCGCACGGCTGCTGGCCAGTCGGCTCGCGTTCAGAGCTGAGCGCGAAGCGGTCATCCAGCAACTGGTAGCCGCGATGCATCTGCAGGCAGGCCATATCGATCTTGAGCTGAAGCCAGATGCCCTTGGCATGCCCATTTCCGATCAGCTTCTCTGGCGCATTCCGCTTCCCGATCGCAAGCCATTTGGCGAGGCGAAGATCAGGATGGATGCCGCGACAGCCGGCCTCAAGGTGAATGACGATCTCATTGCCCTGCTCGCCGACGCCCATGCCGCGCATGAACTTGTTCACGCCAATCCCGAGCTCAGTCTCAATCAGCTGGCGAGGCGCGAGAACCGCTGCCGCACCCATCTCGCCCGCCTCATTCGGATAGGCTGGTTGAGCCCGATCATAGTCGAGGCCATCTTCAGGGGCGCGCAGCCAGTCACGTTGAATCGCAAGGTGCTGCTTGCTGCCAGCATTCCGCCAGACTGGTCCGAACAGGAAACCATGCTCGGATTTGCTGCCTGACCTTCAACCACGGATATATCGAGGTGCAGCTGGGTTCTTCCAGACAGAGAATCCGACCGATTTGTTGGGGCACTGCACCAGCTGCAGCAGGTCTCTGACCGCAAGGTCACCGCCAACCAGCCCGAAACCCCGCAGAACTGCGCCATTCACGAGCCGCGCCGCGCCCGAAGGCGCGAACATATCTGCTTGGCTGACTGTCTGGTGCGGTCGAGAAGACTCGAACTTCCACGGGATTTAACTCCCACAGCGACCTCAACGCTGCGCGTCTACCAGTTCCGCCACGACCGCACATCACAGAGGGTTGGAGCGCCGTAGCTCTCCGGGGTAGGAGCGGGCCACTAGCAAAAGGGATTTGCCGCTGCAAGCGCGCATCGCACATTTGCGAATTTGCCCGTCAGTGCGGCTTTGGCAGCGCTTATTCCACTTGCCAGAAGACTTCGCCATATTCGGCGGCGGCGGGAATATCGGTGACGGCTTCGTTGACGGTCACGCTCTCGCCAGGCGCGAGGCTGGTCTTGGGCGGCATCACCGGCCAGCTATAGACGATCCGGTCGCGCGCATCGCGCATGATGATCAGCAGCGTGGGCAGGCGGCGGGTTTCCGAACCGGTGTTGGTGATCGTGCCGCTCGCGCTGAAGAACTCGGTGCCGTTGGGCAATTGGCGGCGCTCTTGCAGTTCGGCGGGGAAATCGAGTTCCAGATCGGGCTGCGTTGCAACCATGCTCGCCTGATTGAACGGAACCCATTCGGGCACGCCCCATAGGGCAATCGCGCCGATGGCCGCGCTCGCCACGAGCGCAAAAATGCCTGCAGCCCAGCTCCACATCTTGACCGGGTTGCGGCGCGGACGGAACGGGGGCTGCGGATCGAAATGCGACACGCCCGAAGCGTCTGCATCGCTCTCGCCATAGACCGCGACGGGCGGCGGGGGATGCGGCCGGTCCTCGACGAAACCGGGCTGCGGCTCGCCTGCGGGCGGACGATTGGAAGCGGCGAGGGTCGCGGGCTGCTCCTCCTCGCGGGCGTCATCCTGCCCAGACATGCCCTTTGCGACCGGCTCGGATGCTGCGTCGGCCTCAGCGGCGGGCGCAGAAGCTTGCGGCGCGGGAGCGGGTGTTTCCTCGGGCGGGGCGGCCTGCGCAAGCTCGAGCTCAGGGCCTTCCTGAAACCAGCTGTGGCGGCATTTTGCGCAGCGCACCGTGCGACCTTCAAGCCCGATGGCATTGTCTGGCACGACGTAACGCGTGGAACAGGCGGGGCATTGAATAATCATGACCGTCCCATGTCCTAGGCTTCATAAGGGCGGGCAACAAGCGCGCACAGGGCATGCCAATTGCACGCAAAGCGCTTTTTCCACAAGCACCACGCCGATTTCCCTCATGGCATGGCCTCATGGGCCTTTCGCAACGCGCCGCAAAACCCTAGCAAGCAGGCATGAGCGCGGCGGATGGATCGATAGTACAGTTCGATAATGTGGGGCTGCGCTATGGCACCGACAGGGAAGTGCTGAGCGACATCTCCTTCACGCTGTTTCCCGGCAGCTTTTATTTCCTCACCGGCGCGAGCGGCGCGGGCAAGACTTCGCTGCTCAAGCTGCTCTATCTCGCGCAGCGGCCCTCGCGCGGCATCATCCGCATGTTTCACGAGGATCTGGTCACGGTCGAGCGCAAGCGCCGCCCCGATTTTCGCCGCCGCATCGGCGTGGTGTTCCAGGATTTCCGGCTGGTGCCGCATATGTCCGCCTATGAGAACGTCGCGCTGCCGCTGCGCATTGCGGGGCTGTCCGAGCGCGAGGTGCATAAGCCGGTCAGCGATATGCTCGCATGGGTTGGCCTCGATCATCGCAGCGATGCCCGCCCGGCGACGCTTTCGGGCGGGGAGCAGCAACGCGTGGCGATTGCCCGCGCGGTGATCGGCCGGCCCGAAATTCTCGTGGCGGACGAGCCGACAGGCAATGTCGATCCCGATATGGCGCTCAAGCTGCTGCGCCTGTTCGAAGCGCTCAACCGGCTTGGCACGACAGTGGTGGTGGCGACGCATGATGTGCATCTGCTGCGCAAAGTGCCCGATTCGCTGATCATGCGGCTCGACAAGGGTGAATTGTCCGATCCCACAGGAGCCTTGCGCCATCCGCCGCGGCGAGGCGGCACCCCGTGAAGCTGGCGCGGCTCAATGCTGGTGGCGGGAAAAGCCTGTCGCGCGCAGGCGGGCAATTGATGCCGCGCGCACAGATCGGCGGACCGATGCCCTGGGTGATCGCGATCATGATCGCGCTGACGGTGCTTTCGGCAGGCGCGGGCCTTGCACTCAACAATCTGGCGAGCAATGCCAGCAGCCAGATCAGCGGCGGGCTGACGGTCCAGATCATCGAAGCGGCCCCTGCCGCACGCGACCGGCAGACTGCCGCCGCGATGGCCTTTTTCGAGCGTCGCAGCGATATCGCTGCGGTGCGCCGCGTGCCCGACAGCGAGGTCGCGGCCTTGCTCGAGCCGTGGCTTGGCGCGCAAATGGATGCAGCGGACGGCCTGCCCGTTCCCGCGCTGATCGATATCCAGATGCGCGACGCGGTAACCGCGCCAGCCTTGCGCGATTTGCGCAGCGAACTTGCAGCGCTGGTGCCCGCAGCGCGGCTGGAAGCGCAGGCGAACTGGCTGGCGCCTGTGTTCGATGCGATCCGCTCCCTGCAATGGCTGGCGCTGGGGCTGGTCGTGCTGCTCGCGCTCACCAGCGTGGCGGCGGTCTGGCTGGCGGCGCGCAGTGCCCTTGGCGCCAATCGCGGAACCATCGAGATCGTGCATCATCTGGGTGGCAGCGACGGGCAGATTGCAGGGATTTTCCAGCGCTCGATCGCGGCGGATGCGGCTTTGGGCGGCATGGCCGGGCTGCTGCTCGGGCTGGCCGCAATCCTCGGGCTGGGCCAGCAATTTGCCGCGCTCGGTTCGGGCCTTGTGGCAGGCGGCGGGCTTGGCCTTGGTGACTGGATCATCATTGGCTGCATTCCGCTCGCCGGGATCGTGCTGGCGGTCATCACTGCGCGCATGACGGTCCTTTCCACCTTGCGGGAAATGCTGTGACGCGGCGGCTGCTCGGCTTGCTGGCGGTCGTCTGGGCGCTCGGCTTCGTGTGGTTTGCCGCAGCCTTGCCGCAGCCAGCCCAGCCGGGCCTTACCGACGCGATCGTGGTGCCGACAGGCAGCGGCGGCAGGATCGCGCGCGGACTGGAACTGCTTGCCGACGGCAATGCGAAGGAAATGCTCGTCACCGGCGTTGACCCGAGAGTGCGGCCCGGCGAATTCCAGGCCGAATATGGCGCGGCGGCAGAGCTGATGGAATGCTGCGTGACGCTCGGCTTTTCGGCGCTCGATACGCGCGGCAATGCGCGCGAAACAAGCGAATGGCTCGCCGAGCGCGAGCACACCAGCTTGCGGCTGGTCACGGCGGACTGGCACATGCGCCGTGCCGCGCTCGAACTGCGCGAGCAATTGCCCGAAGAGGTCAGCATCATGGAAGATGCGGTGCGGTCCGAAGTCAGCCTGTGGACGCTGTTTCTCGAATATCACAAGTTCCTCGTCGTCTGGGCGGAGCAGGCTATCGCATGAGAGTGCTGCGCAATCTGGCCTTCTACGGAGCCTTTTATACCGGCTCGGCGGTCATGGTGCTGACAGCGATGGCGGTCATGCTGCTTGCCCCGGCCAAGGTCGGAGTCCCCGCGCGGTTGTGGTCGAACTGGCACCATTGGTGCGTGCGCCGCCTCTTGGGCATCCGCATTGTCGAAACGGGCAAGCCGCGCGAGGGGCTGGCGTTCTACGCGATCAAGCATGAGGCCTTTTTCGAGGCGATTGCGCTGCCCACCCTGTTCGCCAATCCGGTGGTGATCGCCAAGCAGGAGCTGTTCGACATTCCGGGCTGGGGCCGCGTTGCGCGCGCCTATGGCCTGATCCCGGTGGCGCGCGGCGAGGGCGCAAAGGCGCTGCGCTCGATGCTGCGCGAGATCAAGCCGCTTGCCGATGGCACGCGCCCGGTGGCGATCTTTCCCGAGGGGACACGCGTTCCGCACGGGCAAAGGGTGCCGCTACAAGCGGGTTTTGCCGCCATCTACAAGGTGCTTGGCCTGCCGGTGGTGCCCGTCGCGGTGAACAGCGGGCCGCTTTACCAAAGGCCGTGGAAGCGCAGCGGGACGCTTACGATCCATTACGGCGAGAAAATCCCCGCGGGTCTGCCGCGCGAGGAGATCGAGGCGCGCGTGCAGGAAGCGATCAACGCGCTGAACGAATAAGCGGGCTTCTCCTTGATAAGGGCGATGATCTTCCTTGCCAATTTGCCATGCGATAACGCGCCTTGATCGCGTCAAGATCGACGCCTCGCTGATCGCGCAGGAAATCGAGCAAGGCCTGCCTCTCTTCCTTGCGCGGAAAGCCCATCGCGATGCCATTCATGGCGTGATAGGCGATAATCTCGTAATCACCTGCATATTCATAGGTTTGCAGAAGGTGGAGCGCGAGGCTTGCGTGGTGCATGCTTGCCTTCTCGGCGACGTTATAATGATTGGCCACCGCTTGATCGAGCCTTGCTCCGGATTGCAACAGCAGGTGCAGATTGGACCAGGGCCATGCCCGGTCGGGTGTGAGCTGCGGGCCGAGATCGAGCCAGCTACCGCGCTCGAATGCCAGCAATAAGGCCCAGGTGCTGGCCGCGCCGTCCACCGCGTCGGCCGCACCGCCATGCGCAAGCAGCAAGCGCAAGACCTCCGCTTCGTGAAATTCCGCCGCGATTAGCACCGGTGTGCGTCGGTCGATCCAATAGGCGCTCGCCCCGGGATAGATGGGGCCGAAATTGCCCTCGATCATCGCGTTCGGATCAGCGCCTGCGCGCAGCAAGGCTTCAAGCGCCGCAAGATATTTCGGTGCAGGCTCCTCGCGCGACAGCACTGCCCCCGTCATGACTGCGCGATTGGCTCGCACGTCATTGAATGCAAAGCCCTTGCAGGCCAGTGCCCAGATCAGCGGCGTGACATTGAAGCGACCGACCGCATTTGCA
>DAIQNS010000120.1:6283-7055 GCA_036788315.1 Alteraurantiacibacter sp.
CCCGCAGCCAGCAGCGAATTGACCCGCGCGGCATCGCCAGCACAAGCCGCCTCCGCAAGACGGCGATCAGCTGGCGCAACAAACACTGTTTCTGCCGCTGCTCCAGCGTCCACAGGCTGCGCAAAGGCGGAACTCGCAAGCAGTGGGGCAGCCAACAATGTGAGCGCCAAACGCCGCATGATGTCCTCCTTGCCCGGCCAAATCACAATGCCCGTGGCCATGTTCTAAGCGGATAAGGGCCAGCAAACAATACAGGCGGCCTTGGCCTTGGAATGGCAAGCCGTGCCGCACAGGGGGATAAGCGCGCGTCAGAGCTTGCCCCGCCGCGCTGCATCGGGAATCCCTCCTTGCATGTCTATTCTTTCCGACAAATGGATTCGCACCCAGGCGCAAGAGCACGCCATGATCGAGCCCTTCACCGAAGCGCAGCGGCGCGATGGGTGCATTTCCTATGGGCTGAGCTCATATGGCTACGACGCGCGGGTGGCTGACGAATTCAAGATTTTCACCAACGTAAACTCTGCGGTGGTGGACCCCAAGAATTTCGATGGCGACAGCCTGGTTGATCGCAAGACCGATGTCTGCATCATCCCGCCCAACAGCTTTGCACTTGCCCGTACGGTGGAATATTTCCGCATCCCGGACGATGTGCTGGTGATCTGCCTTGGCAAAAGCACCTACGCGCGCTGCGGCATTATCGTGAATGTCACCCCGCTCGAGCCGGGCTGGGAAGGCCATGTGACGCTGGAATTTTCCAACACCACCCCGCTGC
>DAIQNS010000121.1:0-7043 GCA_036788315.1 Alteraurantiacibacter sp.
ACACTGCCACCGGACGCGGCGCATATGACCAGTTCAACCCGCGCATCGGGGTGCTTTTCGAGATTGATGAGAACATCCAGCTTTTCGGCAATATCAATCGCAGCTTCGAACCGCCCAGCCTTGCCGACCTGACTTCAGGCGGTGCTTTCCCCTTCGCCCCGCTGGACGAGCAGCGCGCGACCGTGTTCGAACTGGGCACGCGCGGGCAGGCAGGCATTATCTCGTGGGACATTGCAACGTACCGGGCAGAACTCGAAAACGAGTTTCTCGATTTCGCGGTGCCGGGAGCGCGCGGACTTGTGACAGTGACCGGCAATGGGGATCACACCATCCATCAAGGGCTGGAAGCGGGTCTCGATCTGCGCCCGGCACGCGGCATGCTCGAAGCGCGCGGGCACGCCTTGCGACTTTCGGCGGCCTACACCTTCAATGATTTCCGCTTCGATGATGATGCGCTCTACGGCAACAACCGGTTGGCCGGGGTTCCGCGTCACGTGTTTATCGCCGAAGCACGCTTCGATGCGATTGAGGATTGGTATGCTTCGGCCACAGTCCGCGTCATTCCGCAGGGGCCCTGGGCCGATTACGCGAATACCGAGAGAGCGCCGGGATACGAGACGCTCCAGCTTGCCGCTGGGGTAACCGTGTTCGAGCACTTCCAGCTGTTCGGCTCGGTCGAAAACCTGTTCGGCACAGTATTCATCGCGAACCTCACCACCGTGGCTGACCAGTCCGCCACCCGGTCTGCCATCTATACCCCCGGTCAGGGCCGCGCCTTTTTCGGCGGCCTGCGGTCGCGGTTCTGAAGGAAAGCGATCTCATGACGATCAGGAACAAAAGCGCGCGCGCATCCAATTCGGCGCACCGCTGGCTCGCGCTGGTTGGCGGGATCAGCCTCCTCATCTGGGGCTTGTCCGGCCTCGCGCATATCGCCATGGTGCTATTCGGCCCGCAGCAGGCGCAATTCATGCCGCCTCCTGCCGAAGTCGCGCTGGCGGAGGCGCGGCCAATTTCGGTAACGCTCGCAGCTAACGGTATTGCCGAGGCTCTTGCGGTCAAGACCGTTCCGGCGGCGGATGGCGGGGTGCTGTGGCAGGTCACCCAGGAGCCTCTCGCTCCGCGCCGCTATTTCACCCCCGCCGACGGGACTGAGATCGCCGAGGGCGACCGCGCGCAGGCCGAATTTCTGGCAAGGCATTTCCTGGCTACCGAGCGCGGGATAGTCTCGGCGCAGCTTCAGACTGAATTCGATGCCAATTATCCGCTCGTCAACCGTCTGCTGCCGGTGTGGAAGATCGAATTTGCAGGCGAGGACGGGCTGACCGCTTATGTCCACACCGAAACATCGAGCCTTGCGGCAGTGAACAACAAAGCAAAGAAAGCGCTGCAAACCACCTTCCGCCTACTGCACACATGGGACTGGGTGCCGCCGGGAATGGACTGGCTGCGCGTCCTCGTGATCGCAGCAATGGTCGGCAGTCTGTTCGCGCTTGCGGCCACCGGCATCATCATGCTGGTGACGATCCGGCGCAAGCAGCGCGCAGCGGGCGCGCGGGGCTGGCACCGGATGGCAAGCTATCTCCTTGCCGTGCCACTGATCATGTTCTCGGTAAGCGGCATCTATCACCTCGTTCAGTCCGCGCTGACCCCGCCTGTTGCGCAAATGCGCATGGGCGAACCGGTCAATCTGGCAGGCGGCGCGTGGCCGGTGGAGCAGGACTGGGCGGCGCTTTCCAGCGGACGCGCAATTGCCTCGGTTGCGCTTGTCGAAGGCGGGCAAGGCGAGCCGCTCTACCGCATCGGGCTTGCTCCCGCGCCCGGCACAATGGGCGGAGGAGAACATGATCACAGCGCGCATGGCGAACATGCGCCAAGGCCAACAGCGCGCGCTGTGCCGACAACAGACGCGCAAATCCGCGAGGCCCGCTTCACCGGCATCAAGCCCGATGGTCCAGCGATCTATCTCGACGCGGTCACCGGCGAACTGGCCCCCGCAAGCGACCGGGAAATCGCGCTTGCACTCGCGCGGCACTTCTCGGGAGCGCCTGATGAAGCTGTGAGCGAAATGGAGCTCATCACCCGCTTCAGCCATGAATACGACTTTCGCAACAAAAGGCTGCCCGTTTGGCGCGTCGATTATGCAGCGCCAGTCAATGCAAGCCTGTTTGTCGATCCGGCATCGGGCGTGCTCGTTGACCGGGTAGCGAATTGGCAGAAGCCCGGTGCGCTCATCTTCAGCATGATCCACAAGTGGAACTTCCTGTTCCCGCTCGGTCGGCTCGGGCTCAATATGACGGTTGCGGGTTTTGTGATCGCGCTGCTACTATTCATGGCCGTGCTTGGCCTGCGCATGGATCTTGCGCGGCGCAAGAGGCGCACGGCGCGGCGCTAGCGCACTTTACCTTGAACCCAATCATTCATGTAGGCGGCCATTTCGACCTGCGCTTCCTTCGAGGCGAGATGTTCGTCGCCAATATCGCGCGTTCTGATGAGCACGGCGGGCGTAATGAGGCTTTCGAAATGGATGCCGATCCGCTCCCCAACTGCCCACGAGACATCACCGAAAGCTTCATAGCCGAACCATTCCAGAACTATGCCGCTGCTCTTCTTCGGTGTGCCTTCACCGCCGCGCCGGTCGGTAATGCGCACACGGGCACCGGTCAGCGAAATGTCCTCCAGCACCACCTTGAAAGTTCCGTACAAGCTTGTGACCTGCGCGGGCAGACAGGTGCGCAGGCGCGAGCGTCCGCGCCTACCGCAAACTGCCGTCGTGGCTGGTTGAAGCTGACCTGTCATTCCAATTGCTTAGCAAGGAACGGTCAAATCGGGCCACTCGGTACCCTCCGCATTTGCCCTTAGCCCTTGCGGGTGCGCTCCTGCTCAAGGGCAATGTCGAAGCGGCGCATGTAGTCCGCCATCTGGTCGATGACCTGCCCCTCGCAAAGGCCAAACTGAGCAAGCGAATAGAGATGCGGGCGGCGTTTCTGGCGCCTCGTCCTGCGACTATAGGCTGACATTGCCGGAAGTGCTGGCGCGATGTCGAGATCAAGGAAAACATAGACCCTCCGCATCGCCGCCTCCCAGTCGCGGTCGCCCTCTTGTCAAAAGCGCAGGCCATCATGCCGGTTCCTGGATAAACCCGTGCTGGACAAGCCCATGGCCCTCGCGCCATAGGCCAAGCCACTATGCATGATCTCAAAGCTATCCGCGAAAACCCGCAAGGCTTCGATGCCGCACTCGCCCGGCGCAGGCTGGAACCTGCCTCGACGCAAATCCTCGCACTCGATGAAGAGCGGCGCGCGGTAACCACCAGCGTGCAGATGATGCAAAGCCGCCGCAACGAGGCGAGCAAGGCCATCGGGCAGGCGATGGGCCAGGGTGACAAGGACAAGGCCGAAGCGCTCAAAGCCGAAGTGGCGCAAATCAAGGCCGATATGCCCGCTCTGGAAGAGCGCGACCGCGAGCTGGCGGCAAAGCTGGAAATGACGCTCGCGACGATCCCCAATCTGCCCGCCGACGATGTGCCCGAGGGCGCAGACGAGCACGGCAATGTCGAAGTGAGCCGCTGGGGCACTTTGGCGGAATTTGCGTTCACCCCGAAGGAACATGCCGATATCGGCCCGGCGCTGGGCATGGATTTCGAAAACGCCACCCGCATGAGCGGCGCGCGTTTTACGTTCCTGCGTGGAGATATAGCCCGCCTGCACCGCGCTTTGGGGCAGTTCATGCTCGACCAGCAGACGCGCGAAAACGGCTACACCGAATGCAATCCGCCCGTACTGGTCAAGGACGAGGCGATGTATGGCACGGACAAGTTGCCCAAGTTTGCCGACGATAGTTTCCGCACAACCAACGGCCACTGGCTGATCCCCACGGCCGAAGTCAGCCTCACCAGCTCGGTCATGGGCGATATTCTCGAGGACAGCGCCCTCCCCATCCGGCTCACCGCGCTCACCCCCTGTTTCCGGTCCGAGGCAGGCTCTGCGGGCAAGGATACGCGCGGTTTCATCCGCCAGCATCAGTTCGAGAAATGCGAGCTCGTCAGCGTGACCCGGCCCGAGGACAGCGAGGCCGAGCATGAGCGCATGACAGCGGCAGCCGAAGGCATCTTGCAAGCGCTCGGCCTGCCCTATCGCAAGCTGCTCCTGTGCACTGGCGACATGGGCTTTGGCGCGCGCAAGACCTATGATCTTGAAGTGTGGCTGCCGGGGCAAGGTGCCTATCGCGAAATCAGTTCCTGCTCCAACACCGGCGATTTTCAGGCGCGGCGGATGAACACGCGCTACCGGCCTGCCAGAAATGCAGAGGGGAGCGAGAAAAAGACCGCCTTTGTCCATACGTTGAACGGTTCGGGCCTTGCCGTGGGCCGCACGCTTGTGGCGGTGATCGAGAATTATCAGCAGGAAGACGGCAGCGTTCTCGTGCCCGACGCATTGGCACCATATATGGGCGGGGTTTCGAAGCTGGTCCCGACAGCCTAAGGTCAGGACAATATGCGAATCCTCCTTTCCAACGACGATGGCATCCATGCCCCCGGCCTTGCGCTTCTGGAAGAAATCGCAGCGACATTATCGGATGATGTTTGGGTTTGCGCGCCCGCTGAAGAGCAATCGGGCGCGGGCCATTCGCTGACCCTGCATCATCCGGTCCGGCTGCGCCAGCATGGCGAGCGCCGCTTCTCGGTCACAGGTACGCCGACCGATGCGGTCAATCTGGCGCTGCGCAAGCTGTTCGAGGATGGCAAGCCCGATCTTGTCATTTCGGGGATCAATGCAGGCGAGAACCTGGGCGATGACATCACCTATTCGGGCACCGTCTCGGCAGCGATGGAAGGTGCGCTGGCGAATATTCCCGCGATTGCCCTGAGCCAGCAGCAAAAAATTGCAGGCGCGATTGGCGGGACGGATTTCGAAGCCGCGAAAGGCTGGGCCGCCCGCGTGCTTGCCAATCTCATGGGCATGCCCATGGCGCGGCGCACCGTCGTCAACGTGAACTTTCCTGCGCTCGCTTCCGACGCGGTGCGCGGGGTGCGCATCGTGCGGCAGGGCTTTCATGATTATGCGCGAGGCTCGCTTATCGAGGGGACCGATCCGCGCGGTCGCAATTACTACTGGTTCGGCCTTGAAGGCATCGAACACACCGCCGATCACGGCACCGATCTTGAAGCGGTCAACGCTGGCTATATCGCCATCACGCCTCTGCAACTTGACCTTACCAATTATCCCGCGATGGACGCCATCGCCTCGCGCTTCGCATCATGAGATTGCCGGGCCTGCACAGCCCTCGTGGCAAGGCCACTTTCCGCCCGCGCCGTAAGAGCGGCTTCACCCCGCTGCGGCGCGCAGTCAATCTTCCGGTCTGGGGCGATCTCGGCATCCGGCTGGGGATTGCCTTTGCGCTGATCATGCTGGTGATCATGATCCATTATTTCGATCGCGGCGGGCTGGTGGATCATCATGACGGGCACGTAAGTTTCCTCGATGTGGTCTATTTCACGATGATCTCGATCACCACCACCGGGTTTGGCGATATCGCCCCGATTACCGACCGGGCACGGCTGGTCGAGGCGGTGATCGTGACCCCGGTGCGCATCGCGGTGCTGTTCATCTTTGTCGGCACGGCGTACAATTTCATCATCAAGCGCAGTTGGGAGAAGTGGCGCATGGCCCGCATTCAGGAACAGCTTTCGGACCATATCGTCGTCCTTGGCTTTGGCATCTCGGGCTCGGAGGCGGTGAACGAGCTGATTGAGCGCGGCACTGATCCTGCCAGCATAGTCGTGATGGATCAGAGCGCGGAGCGGCTGGAAAAGGCCGAGGATATGGGTTGCAACGTTATCGAGGCCGATGCCTCGCGCGATGAAAGTTTGCTGGCCGTGCGCGTTGCTGAGGCAAAGGCCATTCTGGTGTCGGCAGGGCGCGATGATGCCTCGATCCTCATCGTTCTCACTGTCCGCCATCTCGCTCCCAATGTGCCAATTTCCGTAGTGGTGCGCGCTGCCGATAACGAGCTGCTCGCGCGGCAGGCGGGCGCCGAGAATGTGATCAATCCGGTGCGCTTTACCGGCCTCCTGCTGGCAGGCAGCGCGCAGGGCGAGCACATCGCCGAATATCTCGCCGATCTCGCCTCGGTCAGCGGCCGGGTTCATCTGGTAGAGCGCAAGGTCTTGCCCGAGGAAATCGGCAAGCCGCTAAGCGAATTGGCGAGCGGCGGCCGGGGTCTGCGTATCTACCGCAATGGCCAAGCGCGCGGCTTCTGGGAACCTGAAGCATCCTGCATGCAAGCTGGCGATATCGTGGTCGAAATCCTCGCTTCGGCTTCCAGCGAAAGCGATTAGCGCATGACGATGTAAACCGCGCCCATTGCGGCCATGCCGAGGATGACGTGTCCGGCATCAATCAGGAAATGCAGCCCGCTCTTGCGCAGATAGAGATAATTGATCCCCACGGCCGGGACCATGAACGTCGCGCCCACACCCAAGGCCATCATCATCATCGCATTCACGCTGGGATTGCTGCGGGCATAAAGATGCGCGAGCATCACCGAGATCAGCAATTCAAAGGCAAAGCACAGGCCGAAAATCAGCGGCATATTGCCTGACTTGACGGTCTCGTCCGAAAGGTCTGCCGCCCTTTGCCAAACTTTGCCAAAGAGCACTCCGTACCAGAGCATGCCCACCGCGAAGAAAGCCGCCGCGCCCAGAAAAACCGTCAGCACGTCAATCTCGCCCATCGCCAATCCCTCGCAAATCCGCATCCTGCTTCACGGGTATAGCGCAAGCGCCTCGCGCAGTGTAGAGGCGCTGCCCAGATCATGAGCACCACCACCCTTCCTGAGCCAACGCGCATTGGCCCGCAAATGAAAGTCGGCATGGTCAGCCTCGGCTGCCCCAAGGCGCTGGTCGATTCCGAACGTATCCTGACCCGGCTGCGCGCCGATGGTTATGCCATGAGCGCGGATTATGCGGGGGCCGATGTGGTGCTGGTCAACACTTGCGGCTTTCTCGACAGCGCCAAGGAAGAGAGCCTTGCCGCGATTGGCGA
>DAIQNS010000122.1:0-1233 GCA_036788315.1 Alteraurantiacibacter sp.
CAGACCTTGAAAGGCGAATTGCAGCAAGGCGCGGTGATGACCGGCACACATGTCGCCGCGCTCGATCCTGCCGGCATCACGCTGGGCGATGGCCGAAAGATCACCGCGCGCACGGTGATCGATTGCCGGGGCATCGCGCAAACCTCCTCGCTCGAAGGCGGCTGGCAAGTGTTCATGGGCCGCCATCTCCGCACGCCCGAACCGCACGGCGTGACCACGCCAGTCATCATGGACGCCACGGTCGAGCAGCTTGGCGGCTATCGCTTCGTCTATGTCCTGCCGCTGGGCGCGCAGGATCTGTTTATCGAGGATACCTATTATCAGGACACGCCGCAGCTGGACCGCGCGCTGCTCTCGACCAGGCTTGACGAATATGCCGCCGCGCATGGCTGGGCAGGCGAACTCGTCGGCCATGAGACAGGCGTGCTGCCGGTGATCACCGGAGGCGATTTTTCCGCCTATCAGGCGGCGCACCGGGTGCCGGGCGTCGCCATGGCCGGCGCGCGTGGCGGATTTGTCCATCCGCTGACCAGCTATACCGTTCCTATCGCTGTGAAAATCGCTCTGGCCATTGCCAGCGATGCCGATCTTGCCAGCGATCAGATGTCCGCCAGGCTCGAAGCGCAGGCGCGCGCCCATTGGCGCAGCACGGGATTTTACCGGATGCTGGGCAAGATCCTGTTTGGCGCCGCCGCCCCGCAGCAACGCTACGCGGTGTTCCAGCGCTTCTACCGCCTGAAAGAGCCGCTGATCGAGCGCTTCTATTCCGCGCGTTCCACCCTGGCTGATCAGGCGCGTGTGCTTACCGGCAATCCGCCTGTTCCCATATCGAGCGCGGTGCGCGCGCTCCTGTCGTCCTCTCCCTCGCTCGAGAATCCCAGCAGAAAGACCCATGCATGACAACTCCCCAAGGCAAGCGCGCCTGCGTTATCGGCGCAGGATTTGGCGGCATGGCGCTCGCCATTCGCCTGCAGAGCGCGGGCATTGCCACCACCGTGATCGAGAGCCGCGACAAGCCGGGCGGGCGCGCTTATCACTGGCAGAAGGAAGGCTTCACTTTCGATGCCGGGCCAACGGTGATCACCGATCCCGATTGCCTCGAGCAATTGTGGGCGCTTAGCGGCCATGACATCGCGGAGGATGTCGAACTGATGCCGGTCATGCCGTTCTACAGGCTCAACTGGCCCGACGGCACCAATTTCGACTATTCGAACGATGACGAAAACTTGCGCA
>DAIQNS010000122.1:1243-6843 GCA_036788315.1 Alteraurantiacibacter sp.
GATCCCGCCGATGTCGCGGGATATGAAAAATTCCTCGAGTTCTCCGCCGGAGTTTACGAGCAGGGCTATCTCAAGCTGGGCACTGTGCCTTTCCTCGATTTCAAATCGATGCTGAAAGCCGCACCCGCGCTCGCCAAGCATCAGGCATGGCGCAGCGTCTATTCGATCGTGTCGAAATATATCCGCAACGAGAAGCTGCGCGAAGCCTTGAGCTTTCATACGCTGCTGGTGGGCGGCAGCCCGATGAAGACCTCAAGCGTCTATGCCCTTATTCACAAGCTGGAAAAGGATGGCGGCGTGTGGTGGGCGCGCGGGGGCACCAATCGCCTGATCGCGGGCATGGTGCGCCATTTCGAGCGCATTGGCGGAACCGTACGCCTTGGCGATGCGGTCGAGCAGATCGAAACGCTCGGCACGCGCGCCACGGCGGTGCGCACCAAGAGTGGCTGGCGCGGCGATTTCGATGCCGTGGCAAGCAATGCCGACATCATGCATTCCTACCGCGATCTCTTGAGCGAAAGCCTGCGCGGCAAGAAGATGGCGAAAAGCCTCGCGCGAAAGAGCTATTCGCCCAGCCTGTTCGTGGTGCATTTCGGGATCGAAGGCAGCTGGCCGGGCATTCCGCACCACATGATCCTGTTCGGCCCGCGCTACAAGGGACTGGTCGACGACATTTACGCCAAGGGCGTGCTGCCGGAAGATTTCTCGGTCTATCTGCATCACCCCACCGTGACCGATCCGGGCATGGCGCCCGAGGGCAAGAGCACCTTCTACGCGCTGGTGCCGGTCTCGCACATGGGCAAGATGCCGATCAATTGGGACGAGGTCGGCCCGCAATTGGAGAAGCGCGTGCTCGACGAGGTGGGACGGCGCCTCATTCCCGATATTCACGACCGGATCATCACCAAGTTCCACTATGCGCCCAAGAACTTCGCCGAGGATCTGAACGCGCATATGGGCAGCGCCTTCAGCCTCGAACCGGTGCTGTGGCAAAGCGCCTTCTTCCGCGGGCACAACCGCGACGATGTGATCAGGAATTTCTACCTCGTGGGTGCAGGCACGCATCCGGGCGCGGGTATTCCCGGCGTGGTCGGCAGTGCGAAGGCGACGGCGGGGCTGATGATCGAGGATCTGGCCGGTTGAGCCTGCCAAGTGCGCCCAGCCCCAATCGCATGACCCAAAGCTTTTCCCGCCTCGCCGTGTACTGCGGCTCGGCCACCCCGCCCGATCCGCGTTACATTGCGCTTGCCCGTTCGGTTGGCGAAAGCCTTGCCGTCGCCGGGGTCGGCGTCGTTTATGGCGGGGGCAATGTCGGCCTCATGGGAGCGCTCGCTGATGGCGCGCTGGCGATGGGCGGCGAGGTCATCGGGGTCATCCCCGAGGCGTTGATGAACCGCGAGATTGCGCATCATGGCCTCACGCAGTTGCATGTCGTGAAAACGATGCACCAGCGCAAGCAGCTGTTCACCGATCTTGCCGATGGCTTTCTCACCCTGCCCGGCGGCGTTGGCACGATGGACGAGCTGTGGGAAGCGGTCAGCTGGGCGCAGTTGGGCTATCATGCCAAGCCGGTGGGCCTTCTCAACGCCTTTGGATATTATGACGGACTCTTGCAGTTCAACGCACAAATGGCACAATCGGGCTTTGTGCGCGAGGCGCATCGCGATATCGTGATCGCGGGCACCACACTTGAGGAATTGCTTGTCAAAATGAGCGAATTCATCCCCGCCAGAACGGTCATTCAGCTGCGTTCCGAAGAGCTGTGAAGCGGATCAGGCCGCGCCCGCTGGTTCCCAGCATCTTCTTGCGCACCACCCCGCGCCAGATCGGTGGCGGGCGTCCGCGCAAGGCACTGGTCCGCCGCGCGCGCGAATCCATCGCAAGAGGCTCGAAAAGCTTTGCCGTGGCGAGCCTGCTCTTCGACCGCACCACCCGCGAGCGCGCGCACCTGCTCTATGCCTGGTGCCGCCGCTGCGACGATATTGCCGACGGGCAGGACCATGGCGGAACGCTACGCGAGCAGGACAGCGATCCGCTCGACCGGGTCGAGAGCATGCGCATTCTCACGCGCCGCGCGCTCGACGGACAGCCGACTGCCGAGATCGCGTTCGATGCACTGGGCCAGGTTGGCGCCGAGACAGGCATAGACATGGCAATGTGTGACGATGTCATCGACGGCTTTGCGCTCGATGCCAGAGGCTGGCGCCCGCGCACCGAGGGCGATCTGATGCGCTATTGCTTCCATGTCGCAGGCGCAGTCGGCGTGCAGATGGCGATGGTGATGGGCGTGCCGCGCGATGCTGACGATGTTCTCGACCGCGCGTGCGATCTGGGCCTGGCTTTTCAGCTCAACAATATCGCCCGCGATATCTCGGAGGATGATGCCGCAGGCCGCTGCTATCTGCCGCAGGAATGGCTCGCAGAGCATGATATTCCCCCCGGCCAGCACATGAAGCCGCGTTTTCGCGGGGCACTGGTGGCGATGGCCGGGCGGCTGATCGATCTGGCCCAGCAGCATGAGGCCGCCGCGCGCATCGGCGCTGGCCATTTGCGCTTCCGGCAACGTTGGGCGATCCTCGCTGCAGCCAATATTTACGGCGCGATTGGCCGTGAGGTGTGCGCGCGCGGCGCAGCCGCATGGGACCACCGCGTATACACCAGCACCTGGGCCAAGATCGGCCATGTCGCGCGCGCCTTCGTGCAGGCAATTCTCGGCGCGCATGATGTTGCAGCGATGCCCCGCTGGACGCGCGCGGAACTGCAAGCCATGGCGCGCGCCGACCGGCCCGTCGTGCCCCCGCCGCTCGAACCCCTGCCCGATGAAGGGGTCCGTCGGAAAGGCGATTGAGCCGCGTCAGGGGACGCAACGTTCCTTGGTCGGCACCTGATGCAGGCGGCGGAACAGCTTGCCCTTTTCGCTATAGAGCACAAGCACCAGCGCAATCAGCGAGCTGATCAGCAGCGACCAGGCGAAGGGCAAGGCCGTGCCATCATAGAAGGAACCGATGACCGCGCCTGCGCTCGCTGCGCCGAACATGCGCACGAAGGTCTGGATGCTCGAAGCCGAGCCCGCAATCTGCGCGAAGGGCTGCATCGCAATCGAACCGAAATTCGCGCCGAGGAAGCCGAGCAGACCCAGATTGATCGCCATCAAGGGCATGAACCACCAGATGTCGCCCGGATGGGCATAGGACGACCAGACCTGCACCGCGCTCACCACGATGAACACCAGCACCCCGGTGTGCGACACGCGCCGCGCGCCGAAGCGGGTGACGATGGCGGAATTGGTGAGATTGGAGAGGACCATCACGGCCGCTGTCATGCCGAACAGCAACGGGAACTGGTCACCCACGCCGAAATGGTCCTGATAAAGCTGCTGCGCGGAATTCACATAGCCGAACACCCCGCCCATCAAGAGCGCGCCGCCGATGACATATCCGGCTGCCGAACGGTCGCTCATGGCAACGCGCATGTTGCGCGCGATCACCGGCACATTGACCATCTGCCGCCGTTCCGGGGCCAGCGTCTCGGGCAGACGCGCGTAGGTCCAGATGCCTGTGAGCGCGCCGATCACGGCAAGGATGATGAAGATCAAGCGCCAGTCGCCAAACAGCAGGATGCCCTGCCCCAGGCTTGGCGCCAGCACCGGCACGGTAATGAACACTGCCGATATCAGCGACATCAGCTTGGCCATCTCGTCGCCGTCATAAAGGTCGCGGACAATCGCGATAGGCGCCACCAGAAGGCCCGCACCAAGGATACCGGCAATGGCGCGCGCAATCAGCAAGAGGGTGAAATCCTGCAGGAATGCCGTTATCGCCGAGAAAACCGTATAGATCACCAGCGAGAACAGCACGATCCTGCGGCGGCCGAACCTGTCTGCAAGACTGCCGGGCAAGAGACAGCCAAGCCCCATCCCCATGCCGTAAACCGCGATGACAAGTTGCCTGTCGTTCCCGTCAAGCACGCCCAGATCAGCCGCGATATTGTCCAGCGCAGGCAGCATCGCGTCAATCGAGAGCGCATTGAGGCTCATCATCATTGCCAGAAGGACAATGAGTTCGCGCCTGCCCAGCGGCAGGGAATCGAGTGGATTTGCAATTGTCGCCATAGCGAGCGCCCATAGCCGCGCAGATGGATTGCGGCAAACCTCCCGAAGGATCATTATCCAGCCTATGGCGAATGGCAGCAATGATCCGGGCAGCGAAGACGCGGCGGACCGGCCCGAGGAGGCAGGCGGGCTGCGCAAGATTATCCATGTCGATATGGATGCCTTCTTCGCCAGCGTGGAACAGCGCGACAATCCGCAATTGCGCGGCAAGCCGGTTGCTGTGGGCGGATCTTCGGGGCGCGGCGTGGTGGCAGCGGCGAGCTATGAGGCGCGCCGTTTTGGGGTGCGCTCGGCCATGCCCTCGGTAACCGCGAGAAGGCTCTGCCCGGAGCTGATCTTCTGCAAGAGCCGCTTCGAAGTGTACCGCGAAGTGAGCGAACAACTCCGCGCAATTTTCCATCACCATACCCCACTTGTCGAACCCTTGAGCCTCGATGAAGCCTATCTTGACGTGACCGCCGATCAGCACGGCGTCGGCTCGGCAACGCTCATCGCGCAGCAGATCCGCCAGGCCATTCGCGAGCAAACACAGCTCACCGCGAGCGCGGGCGTTTCGTATAACAAGTTTCTCGCCAAGCTCGCGAGCGACCAGAACAAGCCCGATGGCCTGTGCGTGATCCGGCCCGGCGAGGGTGCGCGGTTTGTGGCCGGACTGCCCGTGCGCCGCTTTCATGGCATCGGCCCGCGCGGCGCGGAAAAGATGGCGCGCCTCGGCATTGCCACAGGCGCCGATCTCGCCGCCAAGGATCGCGCTTGGCTTCAGACGCATTTCGGCAGTTTTGGCGATTACCTCTTTCGCGCCGCGCGTGGCATAGATCTGCGCGCGGTGCGCGCCGATCGCATCCGCAAGAGCATTGGCGCAGAGCGCACCTTTGGCGAGGACATCGCCGCCCCCGCCGATTTGCGCGAGACGCTGGAGCGCATCATCGAAATCGCGTGGGAGCGCGTTGCGCAAAAGGAAGCGCGCGGGCGAACCGTGACGCTGAAACTCAAATTCACAGACTTCCAGCTCGCCACCCGCGCGCGCTCGCAGACTTCATGGGTCGAGACCAGAGACGCCTTTGCGCAAATTGCGCGCGAAATCCTCGAGCATGAATTGCCGCTGCGCCTGCCGGTGCGCCTGATGGGCCTCACTCTGAGCAATCTGGAAGGGGCGCAGGACGAGGAACCGCGTGACAGCGCGCAATTATCGTTGCTGTAGCAGAGCGAGCCGCGCGGCAACTGTCGCGCTTGTCCGCGAAGGCGCCGCATCCTGCACAAACCATCGCACCGCGACGATTCTCTAAGAACATCCCTAATTCCTCACGCTGATGGCCTGCCCATTCATTGATGCCGACCAGATAACGCTTACATTGTGCCACAAAACAGGACCCGCCGCGCACCTTGCATTGCGCCTGAAGTCGGTAATTCATCCAATAGCGAACGTTGCTCGCTATATGCAAGACCGAGCGAGCTATCGACGTTCGGGCATGGCATCAAAACTCGGGCG
>DAIQNS010000123.1:0-3860 GCA_036788315.1 Alteraurantiacibacter sp.
GCCAAACATATGAACGATTTTGTGCAACGGGCAGTCCATGTGCGCGAAAGGTCAAAAAAATGACCGGGCCAGAGCCATACAAGAGCACGCCGGTTTTTGATGAGAACACCCTACCCGCCGCGCTGCGCAAGGAGCATCGCACAAAGGCCGGTGTCTGGGGTATTATCCGGGTTCTGGAAGGTCGCCTGCGCTACCTTGTGCTTGATCCCTTATCCGAGACAGTTCTCGATCCCGACCATCCCGGTTACGTTCTGCCCAACCGGCCGCATCAGGTCGAACCGCTTGGAAAAATGCGTATGCAGGTCGAGTTTTACGACCACGATCCTGCACCAGCGGAGAAACGCGATCACCCATCAGGATAGCGGATCGCCAGCACTTCCCACTCTTTCTCGCCCGCGGGCAGGCGCAAAGAAAATGGCAGCCGGGACGCCCGGCTGCCATCAAGGTCTGGTCGATTGAAAATTGTCAGTTAGAAGATCACGCCGTTCAGTTTTGTCTCGGCTGACGATCAGGAGATGGCGCCGCTCGTGGTGCCGGACAAGGTGCCATACCGTGCGCCCGACACCAGCAGAGTGCTGTTGTTGGCTGGGCTGCGAACGCCGATATAGGTGCCCCAGCGGAAGTTGTTTCTGCCGCCTTGGTTCTGTTCGTACTGGTCGATGAAACTGCCGCTGGTATAGAAACTCATGCCCGACATGCTGGTGGCCGAAGACGTGCCTGTACCGGCCGAACGCAGCCACAGCTTGTAGTTCTTGCCGTCATCGACCGCGACCAGATCGAACGCCTTGCCTACCACATTGGTGAACGCAGTCACTTGCGAGGTAGTGCCGCGGTCATTGTCGCTATTGGTGGTAACCGTGCCGTTCTTCTTGGTGACAACCAGATTGAAGTTGCTGCCATTGGGTTCGAGCGTCAACTGAAGACCCCAGAACCGGCCCGGCCGCTTGATCTGGAAGATCGCGCCGTCCTGGCCCTGCACCACCAGGAACCGTGCGCTGAAATGGCGGGTCTGGGGGTTGCTGCTGGGGAAGGAATAGGCCAGCGGCTGGGAATATGCTTCGACGCGGGCGCGATTGTTCGGCCCTGAGGGGCCGTTGCTGAACAGGCGAAACACCTGAACATCGCCCTGTGGCTGGAAATTGGTGTCGTAATTGCAGCGCGCGGTGCCCTTGATCGCGTTCGTGCCGAAAACATGCATGTGATAATCGGACGAAGGCGTGCGATTGCCGATATCGCCGGTATTCACCTTGCCCAGATTGCTGGCCGAAATATTGTATTGTGGGCTGTTCACACAAGATTGCGCCATTGCCGGGGCGGAGATCGCGCCGATAGCGATAGCGATGGCGGCGGCGGCAAGGGTCAATGGGCTCAATGCCCGGACTGCTCGGCCCGGGCGCATGGTATGCACTTTCATCATCCTATCCTGTCCTTGTTTATTATTGGTCAGGCCCGATCCTTATGAGAGCCGCGCCTAGGCATATAATAACAACAATGATAGATTTCGCGCAAGTTCAATCAAGCCTGATCGTAAATCACGCAAGATTCTGACTTTAATTGACCGTCGCTGGCAAGACAGAAGTGCCTTCCAAAAACGGAAATTCTGGATTTTCTCATGCGCTGATTTTCGCGCGCGCCGGGCAAAATTGCATTGCCATTGCGACAGGAGCAACGCCCGGACCGCGTCAGGCTTCAGGATAGCGGATCGCGAGCACTTCCCACTCTTTCGCGCCCGCAGGCAGACGCACGGTGCGCAAATCGCCAACGCTCGCCCCGCGCAGCGCGCGCGCCATCGGGGAGGACCAGCCCACGCGGCCCGCGCTCGCATCCTGCTCGTGATCGCCGACAATCGTCAGCTCACGCTGGTTGTCCTCCTCATCGGCAATGGTCACCTCCGCGCCGAAGAACACGCGGCTCTTGTCGGGCTGTTGTGCGGGGTCGAGCACCTGCGCGTGCTTCATCACCTTGGCGAGGAAGGCGAGCTCCCGGTCAATCTCGCGCATGCGCTTGCGGCCATAAAGATAATCGCCGTTTTCCGAGCGATCCCCATTGCCCGCCGCCCAACTGACGATAGCGGTGATCTCCGGACGCTCGGTGCCGAGCAGATGGTCATAGCGCGCCCTGATTGCGGCAAGCCCTGTGGCGGTGATGGGGTTGGTTTTTTGCGGGGTGGGCATAGCTTGGCGCAATAGCGGATCTTGCCTCAAAGGCGAGGGCCCTCGGGCCCTGCTGGCGCCTTCAGAAGGGCGAGCAAGGCTGACCCTGCCGGTTGAGTTGCGCGAGCTTGGCATATTCCGCACCGTTCCAGCGAAAATAAGGGAAGCAAGAGAATTGCAGGCCAACCTCGATGTCGGGGAAATTGTCCGCTCCCCGGCTTACAAGGAAATTCACGAAGCCCTGGCTGGAAAACATCACTTCCCACCTGTTGTCGGGGCCTTGGGTCAATACGGTCGAGCTTACGCCGACAGCCCCGTTGCAGAAAGTGCCGCCGTCGCGGATCAGGGCTTCGGGACGGCCGTCGCCGTTCAAATCCTCGAACATGGCGACCTGCGCCTCGGAAAAACCGCTCTCGTCCTCGGTGCAGGCGCTCCATTTGCCGCCGGCCATCCGCTTGACGCCAGCTGTTTCGAAAATTGCGCTGCGCACTGCGGTGCCCAGCGCTCTTGCTTCGGGCGTCTGGTCTTCGGTCCAGTCGAACAGCAATTCCTGCGACAAGGGCTGGGGCTGACCGGCGGCGGGTGTGGGCGCGGAGCCGGCGAGGCTTGCAAAATCAGGACTACACCGCGCTACCGAACTGTACCGATCGCCGTCGAAAATACGCTTCCCCGGACAGGCTGAATCGCCATCGTCCAGCGTCAGATCGTTCCAGCCGGCAGTCCGTGCGCGGGCAAATCCAACAATCCCGTCTTCTGCTATCAGGCGCTTCCAGCGACCATCGGCTTGCTGCGCAAGGATCGCAAAATAGGCACCGGGTTGGCCGTAACACAGCGGGTCGACATCGGCGATGTGCGCTTCGGCGCGCCGGTCGCCGTTGAGGTCGACAAATGCAACGCGCGGGCTTGATGCGCCGCCGCAACGGTTGATTGCCTGGCCGTCCTCAACCGCGAAACCCGCAGCTTCGAACAGCTGAATGGCTTGCTCGGCGTTGAGCACAGGCTGCTGCGCCGAAGTCTGCGCAAATGCGCCGTCACCAGACACTGCGGAGATGCAGCCAATGGCAAGCAACGCGGAAACACTGCCGAAAGCACGCATAGGCTTTCTCCGGGTGGAATTGCCAGTAAGGCTCGGCAATAGCCGCATAAGCCGCTTGAGAAAAGCTCCGCAATTTGCCTAGCCCATGCCCCCTACCGCAAGAAATCCTCCACCCCGCGCGGGCTCACCCAGCTCGCCTGCTCGGGATAAAGCTGCTCGTACACCACCGCATTTTCGATCACGCGCTGAACGTAGTTCTTCGTCTCGAAGAAGCCGATTTTCTCGATCCATTCGAGCCAGTCGACCTCGCCCTTGCGCGGGTCGCCGTTTTCTCGCAGCCACTTGTTCACATTGCCTGGCCCTGCATTATAGGCCGCAAAAGCCAGCGGATAGCTTCCGCCATACTGGCGCACCAGCCGCTCGATATGGTTCGAGCCGAGGCGGATCGAGTATTGCGGGTCGGCAATCAGCCGGTCGGCGGAGAAGGGCACGCCCGCGCGGCGCGCTTCTTCGGCTGCGGTGGCGGGCATGAACTGCATCACCCCGCGCGCGCCCGCATGGCTGATCGCGTTCTCGGCAAACTGGCTTTCCTGCCGCGCAATCGCATGCACCAGCGTGAAATTCGCACCCTGCGGCATCGTCAGGCGTGGATAGCCGATCTTGGTGAAGCC
>DAIQNS010000123.1:3870-6826 GCA_036788315.1 Alteraurantiacibacter sp.
TGCGACTGCGCTGCTTCGGCAAGGTTCACCGCCAGATCGCGCCGCCCGATCTCGCGCGCGAGTTCGGCCACGAGCACATGCTCGCCCACGGTGTCGGCCTGATCGGCAATCGCGCGGTAGAACCGGATACCGGTGCTCCAGGGCGCATCGCGCGCGACTTCGGAGACAGCGCGGGTAAGCGGCGCATTGACGAAGGCGGCACGCTCTTCGACCGTGGGCTGGACTGCGGGCATATCGGCCAGCGGCGGCAATTCGCGCCCGAGCCGCTTCAGCGCCAATTGCCCGTAGAAGCGCGCAGGGTAGGCGGCGGCCATTTCGAAATAGCGCGTCGCCTCGGCGATATCGCCTGCTCTGCGAGCCGCCTGGCCTGCCCAGAAAAAGCCCTTCGAGCGTGTCTGCGGCGTGCGCGCGGCGGCGCCATACTGGTAGAACAGCGGGGCAGCGGCGCGGCCATCGCCCGCTTCCCACAAGGCGCGCGTTCCGCCCAGCCACATCAGCGAGGTGTAATCATCGCGCAGGCGAAAGCCCTTGGCGGAAATGTCGTCATCGGGAGCGAAGGATTGCGCCGTGCGCTCGGCAATGCGCACGGCATCGCTGCGCCCGGCAGAGCGGGCGAGGGTGAGCATTTCGGTGACCCATGCGGTTTCGTCGAGCGGACGGGCTGACAGCGCGGGCCCTGTGGCAATCATGCGCACGGCTTCGGCGGTGCGGCCCTTCTGGCGCAATTCGCGGCTGCGGTTGAACAGATAGCCCGCATCCGCGAGCGCGCCAGCCGCCATGGTGGCCCCGTCGCCGCCTTGCAGAATCGCAAGGCGCGCCTGAAACACCGCGCGCTTCTCTGGCGAAACCCGCGCCAATTGCCGCGCGGCGGCATCGGCCTCGCGCTGCCACAGCAGCGCATCCATGCGTATATCGTGATCGTCGCTGGTGAAATTGGCGCCGGTCATCGCGAAAAGCGCGGCTTCGGCCGTCGGGCTCATCTCGCCGCCGCGCCATGCCGTGCGCGCCAGCTCCTGCGCGCGGGCGGGCTGAGGCCCCATCAGGACAAGCGCATAATGCGCCTTGGCAAAATTGGTCACCGGCGGATTGGCGGCGAAGAAACCGAGCAGCGTATCGGGTGCGACAAACTCACCGCGCAGCCGCTCCTCTGCGCGCGCGCGGATCGCGGTTTCATCGGGAAAGCCGGGGTTGGCGGCGAGGAAATCGGCATATTCGGTAAAGGGCAGCGACGCCTGCCGGTCGGCCCACAGCCGTTCCCAGCGGGCAATCTCGCGCGCCATCGGGCCAGGCCCTTCGGCCACCAGATTGGCGCGGGCGCGGTCCCAATCCCCCGCCTCCTGCGCGGCAAGCGGAAGGGGAGCGGCAGCACCAGCCAGCAGGGCGACAAAAAGCATTGTAGAACGGACCATGCTGGACATTACGGCAGAGCACTCCTTATCAGGCGCTGAATAGAATGGGTTTTCGCGGATTTTTTTGGCGTTTTGAGGGAATCACGTCGATAGACCGGGTTAATCCCAAGCATTGATGGAGTGCGCAAGATGTTCTCGGGCTCAATACCCGCTTTGGCGACGCCGTTTCGCGACGAAGCGTTTGACGAGGCGGCTTATCGCAAGCTGATCGACTGGCAGATCGCATCGGGCAGCGCGGCGCTGGTGCCGTGCGGTACCACGGGCGAAAGCGCCACGCTCGACAATGACGAGCACCACAAGGTAATCGCCACCTGCGCCGAGGAAGCTGCGGGGCGCGTGCCGGTAATCGCGGGGGCAGGCTCGAACGACACGCAGACCGCCTTGTGGCACATCAAGGAAGCGCAGGTTGCCGGCGCGGATGCGGTGCTGCTTGTCGCGCCCTATTATAACCGTCCGGGCCAGCAGGGCCTGCTCGCGCATTTCAGCTATCTCGCCGAACGCTGCGACCTGCCGATCGTGCTCTATAATGTGCCCGGCCGCACGGTGACCGATATTCTGCCCGAGACGGTGATCGAATTGCACCGCAGGTTTCCGGACAAGATCGTCGCGCTCAAGGATGCCAGCGGCGATCTGACGCGCGTGGTGACGCACCGGATGGGCGCTGGCCCCGATTTCTGCCAGCTTTCGGGCGATGATCCGCTGATGCTCGCTGGCTATCCGCTGGGGCAGGTGGGGTGCATTTCAGTGACCGCGAATGTCGCGCCCGCGCTGTGTGCGCAGTTCCACGCAGCAGCGGCTTCGGGCGATTTTGCAAAGGCGCGCGAGCTGAACGAGCTTCTCTATCCACTGCACCGCGCGATGTTCGCCGATGCGAGCCCCTCGCCGGTCAAATACGCGCTCTCGCGCCTGCACGACTGGTTCCTCCCCGACACCCGCCTGCCCATCGCGCCGATTTCGGAGGAAGCGAAGTTGGCGGTGGATGAGGCTATGGTGGTGGCGGGGTTGGTTTAAGCGGCGGGTTTCCGGCTGCCTGAATTGGAGCGTTTTCGACTTGGTTTGGGGTGGTTTGCTGCCATCTCTTGTCGTCATCCCAGCGAAAGCTGGGATCGGTCTCGGTCACACAAGGTGCTTGGACAGATCGTTCCACTCGGGGTTCGTGGCTTCGATGAGCTCGATCTTCCACGCCCGCTTCCAAGCCTTCATTGCTTTCTCGCGGGCAATTGCTTCGATGATCGTCGTATGGTGTTCGGCATGCACCAGCTTGTCGAGGCCGTAGCGGCGACAGAAATGTGATCCTCGCCCGGTTCTGTGTTGCATGACCCGCGCCGACAGATCAGCCGTGACGCCGATATAGAGCACCCCGGCGCGCTTGTTGGTCATGATGTAAACCCAGCCCCCCATAAACGCTTGGGTAACACGAGGCGGACAGCGATCCCAGCTTTCGCTGGGATGACGAGTTGGTTCCGCGATGGGGTCGTACGCTGATGGGCTGCTTAAAGTGCTAACCTAGGCAAAAGTTGCTTCCGCAGCAGCCTCAAATCCTCCGT
>DAIQNS010000124.1:0-613 GCA_036788315.1 Alteraurantiacibacter sp.
CCGCGCCTGCGCTGCCATATGCGCTTCGAGCCGCTGCAGCTGCTCGGCGCTGAACTGGATGCCGCTGGCTTGCAGCGCATCAATCCCGGGCGCAGGGGCCACATCGGGCGATCCGCTCAGCAGTGTTTGGGCGCCAACATCCCAGCGATCCCAATCTGCGCCTTGGCCTGTGCCTTGCGCGGTAGGCGCGATAGCCGAAGCGGTGGCCAATCCCCCGCCCGCGCTGCCCGTGGTTCCCGCCGCGCCCGGTGCGCCGAAGATCGCAAGGCCTGAGGCTTGCACACCCGATCCAAAGTCAAGGACATTCATCGCCACACCGGCATGGCTGGCATTCACGCCATAGAGCGCGCCGCTGACGCCGACCTGACAGGCCGCAACACAGGCCCCGCCCGAGCCTGTAACACTGCCGGGAATGATGCTGTTGAAGGCTGCGCTGAAAGTGGGGCCACCGCTGCTGGCAACCACATTGATCTGGCTTGCGCCGGGATTGGCCGCGCCGCCCGTGGTCGCCACGCTATAGCCGCGCCCACCCACATTCATCGCCATATCAAAACCGACCCTGTTCGTGCTGCCAAAGGCAATGGCCAGATTCCCGGTCATCGTGCCGGGAGCC
>DAIQNS010000124.1:623-6775 GCA_036788315.1 Alteraurantiacibacter sp.
CCGCTGTGGTGCCGATCAGATCGTAATTGATCGTCCCGCTGCCCGGCAGGCTGGTCGAGGCGTTGCCCGCCATCACATGATAGCCGCCATTGGCGCCGAGCACGGTATCGATGTTGAACACACCGCGCGATTCGACCGTGCCGTTTGCCCAGCGTGCCCACGCCAGGGGGCCAACATCGCCTGCTTCGACCGCTTGCGCGCTGCCGATGGCCACTGTGCCGATGCCCGATGTGAATTTGGTCAGTGCTCCATCGACCAGATCGGCGCTGCCACCAAAGGCGCTGTTCAACGTGCCGGCGGTATAGGTGTAATACACCTGTCCGGTGCGCGTGCCGGTAAAGCCCGATCCGGTGTCGCCGCCACCGCCGCCGCCCGAAGGTGCCTGCGCGCCGAAGATCGCCGCGCCGATGATGCCGTTCGAATTGAGGCCCGTTGAAGGGTTGAAGAAGCTGGCGGTGTAGGCCGTGCCAAAGCTGCTGCCTTGGGCATCGGACATGCGCGCTGCGAAGTTGATTGTGCCGCTGCGCCCGTCATTGGTCTGTCCCGGCGCGGAGAAGTTAAATTGGCCCCCGGGGGTGGAACCGGCCTGAGAGCTGATGGTAATCGGCCCGCCATTGCCTGCAACGCCGCCAGTGGTGGCAAAGTCATAGGTCAGGCCTTCGAGCGCAATCTGGCCCTCGATCGCCAACGTGGGCGATGCGCCATAGATGATGGCCGCATCGGCAGTGAAGGTGCCGGGGGCCAGCGAACCGTCGATGATCGTGGGCCTCGTGGCGGCAAGCAGTTCATACTCCACCCGCCCGGTGGGGAAGGCCGATGCGCCGGTGAACCCGTCCGAGAGAAAATAGTGGAAGCCCTGATTGGCGGTCAGGGCGCTCGCAATCGGCTGTGCTCCTGCCGAGAAGCGCGTGTTGAAAGTGCCGTTGGACCAGCGCCCAATCAACACATCGGCATTGCCCGACACGTCAAACTGGAGAGCAGTCCCCCGATCATAAGCATTATAGATTGTGCCAACGCGGGTGCGATAACGCTCGAGCCCGCCATTGCTGTCCAGCACCGCCTCCAATGCCGTTCCCTGCGTCTCCACCGCAACAATATTGGGAGGCGAGTCGGGGGCAAACGCATTGAACGATGCACTGCGTGCGAACAGCCCCGTGCCCGCCGTGGTGAAGCCGCCGGTATAGGCCAGCGTCGGCCCGCCCGGCCCAAAGGGATCGGTGCTGATGCCATCATCATAGACGCCATTGCCAAAGATCACCGCGCCATTGATGCGCTTGGCATTGACGGTGGCATCGACTGTGGTGAGCGCCGAATAGGTCAGGCCAAGCTGGTTGATATCCGCGCCCGCGAAATAGCCTGCAAACGCGATTGAGCAATTGGCATCGCAGGCGTTGTTGCTGGTGGTGATCCCGCTGCCGAGCACTTCGAAATTCACATTGCGCCCTTGTGTCACGCGGAACTCTGATGTGCTTTGCGAGGCATTGGTGATGCCGCCTTCGGTCGAGAAATTATAGACATAGTCCTCGCCCGAGGTGGGCATGGTAATCGTGCCTTCGATCGCAACGCGCCGTGTGGAGCCGAACAGGATGGCCATGTCGGCCTCGAACTTGCCCGGAGCCAGCGAACCATCGGCAATGGTCGGAGCCGTGGCCGCGATCAGCTCGTAATCGATGCGGCCCGTTGTCGGGATGGCATAGCCCGTGCTCGTCGGCCCGGCGAACAGGTAATGCAGGCCTTGCGTGGCAGTAAGCGCAGTATTCTCGCTCGCTTCGGAGGAGACATAATCCCCATCGGTCCAGCGCCCGATGGCAAAGCGCGCATTGGTTGAAATGTCGGTCGCGCTCGCGGTGCCGATGGAGCGCGGACGGAAGCTTTCGACAATCGAGGTGATGCCGCGATCGGCATTGGAAACCACGCTATCGGCGCTGAAACCGTTCAGCCCGACATTGGGTCCGGCAAGGTTGTATTTGATGCCCGTGGTGGCGCCGAACGCCACCTGGTTGGCGAGGATCAGCGGCGTGCCGGTGGGAACAGGCGGGGTGATGACAGGCAGGGTGCCGAGGCCATCGAGAGCGACACCTTCCCTGCCGAAAATTGCCGATCCCGAAATCAGGCGCATTGCCGAAAGATCTGAAGCGTCATTCAGGAAATAGACCAAACCGGCATAAGCAGCGTCTTGTCCAAAAAGACCCCCTTCGACGCTGCTGACGCAAGCGTTGGAGCGGGTGCATCCTGTGCCTGAGACAACGCTTGCCGGGAAAAAGCCGGTGAACCGGCCCGAGCTGTTAACGGTCATACCGCCGGTCAGCGGATTGGCTGCTCCGCCCGCTGTTCCTGAAGCGAAAGTGGTCGCGCCCGAGGTGACTTCGAAATCAAGGCCAACACGCGGGGAGGTGCCGCCAAAAGCGACTGCCAGATTGCCGGTAAACAGACCTTCCGACCCTGCGGCCGTATCGCGTTCTGTCGGAGCTGCTCCGCCCACCAACCGATAAGAGATCAGCCCGGATTGCGGCAGAACCGTGGTGGGCACGCCGCCGACGAAGTTGAGCACGAAATTGCTGCCAAGCGTACTGTCGCGGTCCAGATAGCTGGTAAATGCTACTGCATTGCCGAACCGCCCGGAATCCAATACCTCCCAGCCGCGCTCGTCGAAGGGGATGGCAGGCCCGCCGATAAGGGGGACTGTCGCGCCATTCGCAGTGGCGTCAGTGATCTGGCCCGAGGCATCGACCTCCACAAGGGTCGGATTGATGACGTTGCTGCCGCCGGCAAAGGATGCCAGAAAGATTGCCCCTGACAGACTGGGCGCGAGATCGGGATTGCCTCCGCCAGACCCGCCGCCATTGACCGGCAGCCCCGCGAACAGGTCGGGATCGCCGCCGCCCGCGATGAAGGCGAAATAATCCACGAAGAACGCGTTGAGCGCGCTGAACCCGGTGAGCCCGCCTTCGATCGCTGCAAGCGCTGCAAGATAGGCCTCGATTGTCGCTGCATCGAGCGCGGTGTAGTCCGCCGGGAGCCCGCCATTGGCGAGGAAAGCGAAATAGGCGTTCAACTGCGTGACATAGCTTGCATAGACCGGCAGCGCGGCAAAGCTCGCCGGATCGCCGCCGCCAAGCACGAAAGCGGCATAATCGTCGGCAAACATGTCAAGATTGTCGAACGCATCAAGCCCGCCGACAACACCGTTCAACGCCGCGAGATATTGCGCGATCAGCTGCTGCGAAAGCCCGGTGAAATCCGCCGGCAGACCGCCGCCTGCGAGGAAATCGAAATAGGCATTGAGCGCGCTGACATAGCTGCCATAGATCGGCAGCCGTGCAAAAGCGGCCGGATCGTTGCCCGCACCGATAAAGGCGAAATAATCCGCAAAGAAGCCTGCCGCATCGCCTCCGATCTGCACCTGGAAGCCGCCTGCGGCATTGAGCGCGGCGAGATAATTCGCGATCTGCGCCTGCGTCAGCCCGGTGAAATCGGCGGGCAGCCCGCCGCCTGCAAGGAAAGCAAAATAGGCCTGCAAATCCGCCGCATAGGTCGCATAGACCGGAAGTCCGGAGAATTGCGTGGGATTGCCGCCCGATGAGATGAAAGCGAAATAGGCGTTGTAGAAATCCGCCAGATTGCCCAGCTGGCTCGCCAGGCCGCCCGCCTGCGCGAGCGCGGCAAGATAGCTCTGGATCTCTTGCGGGGTGAGCGCAGTAAAATCCGCCGGAAGCCCGCCATTGTCGAGGAAAGCGAAGTAATTTTCCAGCGCGTCGACATAGCCTGCATAGAGCGGCAGGCCGGGGAACAGATTGATCGCGCCGCCGCCTGCGAAGAAGGCGAAATAGGCACGCACCAGATCGGCATTGGCGCCGAGCAGATTGCCCGTTTCGCCCGCTGCTTCCAGAGCGCTGACATAATTGGCCAGCGTCGTCAGATCGGTTGCGGTGAAGCCTGCGGGCAAGCCGCCGTTGTTGAGGAAGGCGGCATAGGCGTTCAGCGCGTCGGCAAAGGCGGGCAGATTGAGCACGGGCAGGCCGGTGAAGACATCGGGATTGCCACCAGCGGCAAGGAAGGCCGCATAATCGGTGTAGAAGCCCGCGAGATCATCGAGGAAGCGCGCCTCCGCTCCCTGCGCCTGCAAGGCGGCGATATATTGCGCGATCTGCGCCTGTGTCAGAGGCCCGTACGCGCTCGGCGCGCCGCCGTTGAGCAGATAGGCGTAATAGGCGCCAAGATCGGCAGCAAAGCCTGCAAAGATATTGGCATTAAGGCCCGCAAAGGCATCGGGATCGCCGCCGCCTTGCACGAAGGCCAGATAGCTTGCGAAGAAGCCCGCCTGCTCGCCCAGGAATTGGCCAAGCAAACCTGCCGCATCGAGCTGTTCGAGGTAATCCTGCAAGGTCGCAAGGTCGGTTTGCGAGAATTCGCTCGGCCGGTTGCCGCCTTGGAGGAAGGCGAAATAAGCATCGAGATCGCTCTGGAACGCGCGTGCAAAGCCAAGCCCGCCAAACGCGTTGTAGGCTGCCACCAGCGTCCGGTCTGGATCGGTGAGCTGCTGCTCGATCCCGCTTGCAGCAAGGAAAGCGATGTAATCATCAAGCACGGCCTGCGAGGCACCGGCAAAATTGTCCGGATCGCCGCCAGCGCGCACGAAATTGAAATAGGCGTTTACGAGGCTCGTGAAGCTTGCCGAAAAGCCATCGGCATTGCCGCCGCCTGCCAGGAAAGCGAGGTAGCGCTCCGCCAGCGCCCGGTCGCGCGCCGCAAAGGCCTCGAACGCGCCCGTGCGGCCCGAATAGCCGAGGAACGCATTGATGTCGGCAGGCGATGCTGCGCCGAAATTGCTCGGCAAGCCGCCGCTGCGGATGAGATCGAGATATTGCCCGAGAAAGCCTGCATAGCTGGAGAGGAAATTCGCCCCCGAACCGCCATCGGCAAGGAAGGCGAGATAGGTGCGGATGATGTCCGCCTGCGCCGCAGGGAAAGGCGTGCCGCCGTTGAAGCCTTCCAGCTCAGCTGCCGCTGCGACCAGCAGCGCAAGATCGCCGGTGGGGAAAGTGTCGAGCGAAGGATTGCCCGCCGCCAGATCGACATTGCGCGCCGCGCCCAGAATATCCGAGGACGCGCCCGCTGCTGCCAGCGCATCGCCAAGCGTTACAGGCAGGCCGTTCTGCGCCGCGGCCACGGGGCCGCCCTCGCGCATATCGGCAACTTCGACCGGCTGCTCGCCTTGCGAGCGCTCGCCCGGTGTGGGCGCAGCTTCGCTGTTGGCGACCATCTGGCGTAAACCCCGCCGCCCTGCACTGGCCCAGAATTCGCCCGCGCGGAAGATGCGCTCATTGCGTCCGCGCGTCACGCTGGCCGTACCGGTGATGGCATGGCCAAAGCTCTCGCCTTCTTCGCTGACGCTGAAGGAGGCCGCGCTGCCGACTCCTGCCACCGAGCCTTGCGCCCCGTCGGGCATGCGCACGATGGTGGTCTGGTCAGGGCCGCCTGCGACCGTGACGCTGCCCGCAAACAGTTCAACCGTGCCATCGGCATTGATCCGGTATTGCGCGCCGTCCACGAAGGAAAGCGTCGCGCCATTGTCGAGCTTGATCTGGGTCACGCCGGAAATCTGCGTGACCTTCTCGCCGATAACGACGCTGGCCTCGCCCGCGCTGGAAAAGAGAACCTGTGCGGCATGCGCGGAATGCGTGCCCATGGCGAGCGCCGAAGCGGTAACGAGCAGAGCTGCGGTCGTGCGGGTCATCATCATTCTCTCCCTCAGAACTCGAGCCGCAGGCCGGCAGATGCGGTCCAGCGGTCGTAATCATACAGTGCGATATTGCTCCAGTTGCGCGTCCAGGTGGCGCGCGGCTGGAAAAAGAGGTTGCCGGTCAGCTGCACTTTCAGCCCGCCCTGAAGATCAAGGCGCTCATCCGCGCGCTCGGTCAGGAACAGCGCATCGGGCGCATCATAGCGGCGCAGGTCAAAGGCGATCCCGCCCACTGCAGCAATCCGCTGCGACAGCGGTACTTCCGCGCCGAGCGAGGCGGTGCCAAACCAGTGAGAGAAATTGTCGCCTGCCGCGCGGCGCGTCTCTTCCTTGCCGCCTTGCACGCTGGCCGAAAGATTGCGCGTGACATAGCCTGCGCCAAGCGCGCAGCGATCCGCATCCAGATTGG
>DAIQNS010000125.1:0-6001 GCA_036788315.1 Alteraurantiacibacter sp.
GCCGATGAAGTGCTGCAACAGGGCGTGCGTTCGATCACCGATCTGATGGTGATGCCCGGCCTGATCAATCTCGACTTTGCCGACGTGCGCTCGGTCATGGGCGAGATGGGCAAGGCGATGATGGGCACCGGCGAGAGCGAGGGCGAGAACCGTGCGCTCGAAGCGGCCGAGCGTGCAATTGCCAACCCGCTGCTCGACGGCGTTTCGATGCACGGCGCCAAGGGCGTGATCATCTCGATCATCGGCGGCGAGGACATGAAGCTGCTCGAAGTCGACGAGGCGGCCAATCACATCCGCGAAATGGTCGATCCGGAAGCCAACATTATCTGGGGCTCGGCATTCAATCCCGATCTCGACGGCAAGATCCGCGTCAGCGTGGTCGCCACCGGGATCGATCAGGGCACGCAGCCATCGCAGCAGGCATCGCCGGCGCGCAGCAGCGATTTTGGCGCGCGGCGCGGCCCCAAGACTCCCGCACTGCCTTTCGCCGATCCGCAGGCACTTGGCGAGGATGAGGATCAGCCGCAGGACCATGGCGATACGCTCGACCTTTCGGGGATGGAAAGCGGCGCCGGGGCAGACGAGGACGCCGAATTCGAGGAAATGCCCGAACCCGCACAGGACAAGAGCTTTGGCGGACGGGCAGAGCCTGGCTTTGGTGCACACGCCGATGACAGCGCCGAGGCGGACGAGGCCGATGAGGCAGGCGAAGGGACCGGCGGCGAGGATACGCTCGACCTGACACTCGAACAGCCTGAAGAGAGCAATTCAACCGATCGGCATAAATCCGCTCAGGACGATTTGCTGGCCAATGCCTCGCGCCTTGCCGATGCCGATGAGCCTGTGCAGTCTAGCGAAGGCCGCAGGCGCCGGATCATTGGCACCTCGCTGGCCGAAGATGAAGGCAGCAGTGGCGGCGGCGGTGCTGCGGGCGCCGTGACTGCCGGGAGCGGGTCCGGGGGCAGCGGTTCCGCTGGCGGCAGTCCCGGAGCTGGCAGCACCCTGTTCGAGCGCATGGCCAATCTCTCGCGCAATGCAGGGAGTGGCAGCGACGAGAAGGGCGACGATGATGATGACGAGGACGATACCTCGGCAATGCGCATCCCGCGGTTTCTTGGCCGACAAAATAACCAGTAGAGCGCAATGCGCACGCGCGTTCTTGCAGCATTAATGCGCCATCGCCAAAGGTTTGGGTGATGACCGTTAACTTTACAAGATTGCTGGCGCTTGCCTTGGGCGTTGCAGCGCCTGGTTCAGCTTTTCTCGCCCCATCGCTCGCGGCGCAGGAAGTGGTGCAGCCCTTGCCCAATCCTGCTGCAAGGGATTTGACCGAGGCATTGCAGCGCCTTTCCCGCAATCCCGGCAGCGTGCCTGCCCTGCTGAGCGCGGGCAGGGCTTCGCTTGAACTGGATGATGTCGATGCCGCGCTGGGTTTCTTCAGCCGGGCGCAGGCGGTTGAGCCGGGCAATGGCGCTGTGCGCGCGGGCCTTGCGCTGGTTGCGCTGCGCCGCGGCGATGCGGCGACGGCGTTGCAATTGTTTGCCGATGCCGATGCCGCCGGATACGGACTTGCACCTTATGCGGCCGACCGCGGCCTTGCCTTCGATCTGGTGGGACGCAACAATGATGCGCAGCGCCTTTATCAGCTGGCTCTGGCGGAAAAGCCCGATGCCGTGGTGACGCGGCGGCTGGCGCTCAGCTATGCGATTGCAGGCGATGGCGCGCGTTCCGAAGCGGTCCTGCTGCCGCTGTTGCAACAGCAGGACCAGGCCGCTTACCGCACCCGTGCCTTTGCACTTGCGATCCTTGGACGCGGTGAAGAGGCGGCATCGATTGCCCAGACGATGTTGCCCGCTGGCCTGTCTTCCCGGCTCGGCCCATATTTGCTTTATATGCCCCGCCTGACCCGCGCGCAGCAGGCCGCTGCCGCCAATCTCGGCCGCTTTCCTGCCGATGCCGAGATTGGGCAGGACGAGCCACGCATCGCGCGCGCAGCGAGCAATTCCGCGTTGAGCCGCGAGCCGCAAGTTGCACGCGTCGACGAACGCCTGATCCCGCAAGGCCAGATGATGGGTCAGCCAAGCCCGACACAAGTTGCCGTTCAGGCTCCCGTTCAGGCTCCTGTGCAAATTGCGGCACAAGCTCCTGTTCGTGCCACCCCTCAAGCCCCCGCGCCCGCGCAGCCTGCTCCGGTAGCCAAAACGGTTTACCGGCCCAGCCTGACCGAGGCGTTTTCCGATTTTTCGCTTCCCGGCGATCTTCGCGGTGCCGCAACTGCGCGGGCGGGCGCGGTTGACGTCACGGCAATCCAGCCTGCGCGCGAGGCGCCGCGTCCTGCGCCGCCGCCACCACCGCCACCGCCGCCGGCGCATCCCAGCCGCCATTGGGTGCAGATTGCCACCGGGCAGGATGTCTCGGCGTTCCGGTTCGATTGGCGCAGGCTCGTCCGGCGATCCAATGGTCTGCTCGAAGGGCGCGATGCCTATCGCGCCAGCTGGGGCCGCACCAACCGCCTTGTGACCGGTCCTTTCGCAAGCGCGCGCGAAGCCCAGCAATTTGTCGGAGAACTTGCCAAGGCCGACATCGACGCATTCCGCTGGAACAGCGATGAAGGCGAGGAAGTGGCGAAACTTCCGTAGCTTATCTGCGAAGGTTTGGCGCCATGGCCCGGCTTTCCCACAATCTACCAACAAGCCAGTTGAGTTTTGCCCGAGTGTTTCGCTCACCCCGATTGCGCGGGCCATGCCTGCCGTCGCATTAAGCCTGGTATGACGCAAATGCAGGCCCCTAGCTCATGATCGCCGCGAGCATATGAACACCGGCACCCAGACCGACGGGCAGACCGAGGACGCTGCCGCTGTGGAGATGCTCGGTGCGCTGTTCGAGGCGCATGGCTGGACGCATGAGTATCTCGGCGATGACGAGATTCACGGCGAAGTGCCCGGCAGCTGGACGACCTATTCGCTGCGCGGCATCTGGCGCGCGGAGGACCGGGTGCTGCAATTGCTGTGCCTGCCTGAAGTCCGCGTGGCCAAGGAAAAGCAGCCCGCCGCGTATGAACTGCTCGCGCTGATCAATGAGCAGATGTGGCTGGGCCATTTCGATATCTGGTCGCAGGGCGATGTGCTCTTGTACCGGCATGCGATGTTGCTGGGCGATGATGGCATGCTCAGCCTGGATATGGCGCAACTGGCGGTGGAGACGGCCCTGTCCGAATGCGACCGCTTCTATCCCGCCTTTCAATTCGTGCTGTGGGGCGATCGGACACCGCAGGCCGCACTCGATGCGGCGATGGTCGAGGCCGTTGGCGAGGCTTAAGTGCTTCGCTTGGCGAAAATGCCGCGCTAGAAGCACGCCATGACGATTTCGCGAATCCTTCTTGTCGGTTGCGGCAATATGGCAGGGGCGATGCTCGAAGGATGGCTTGCGGCCGGAATGGCCGGAGACAGCTTTACCATTGTCGATCCGGTCCGCGAGGATGCGCCTGGCGGCCTGCCCGTTTTGCGCGAACTGCCGCAGGACGCGCATTTCGGTGCGGTTCTGCTGGGGGTGAAGCCGCAGGCGCTGGGCGAAGTCGCGCCGCTTGTGGAGCCGCTGGTTGGGGAGGGCACAGTGCTGCTCTCGCTGCTGGCAGGCGTGGAACTGGCCAGTTTGCGCAGCCGCTTTCCCCGCGCGCACAGCCACATCCGCGTCATGCCCAATCTCGCGGTCGCGCTCGGCAAGGCGCCGATCGCGCTGGCGGGGGGCCGAATTGAGGACACTTCGCGCGCGCCGGTCGACGCGCTGATGGCGCCGCTGGGCAAGGTGCACTGGATCGGGGAGGACCGCATGGACCTCGTCACTGCGCTCGCCGGATCGGGCCCGGCGTTCGTCTACCGCTTCATCGACGCGCTGAAAGCCGCTGCTGTCCGGCTGGGCCTTGCTGAAGATCAGGCGGGCGATCTGGCGCTGGCTATGGTCGAGGGCGCAGCGGCGCTTGCGGCACAGTCGGAGCATGATCCGGGGCGGCTGGCGGAGATGGTGGCGAGCAAGGGCGGCGTGACGCGCGAAGGGCTCGATGTGCTCGACGATGGCGAGGCTTTGGTGGCGCTGCTCACCAAAACTTTGCGCGCGGCGCGCGACCGAAGTGCCGAGATGGCCCGCGAAGCGCGCGATTGAGCCATTTTCAGGGTGAATCTCCGTTAACCCGATTTTCTCCGGTTTTCCTTGAAAATTTGCGCCAATATGCCGATATTGTCGATGATCCGGCCCGGATAGGGTGGCCGGGCATAGGAGATGAATTCAATGGCAAACTGGAACGACAACCAAACGACCCGTTCGGGGTTCGGGCTGTCGCCGAGCCAGACGGGTGATCTTGCTGGCCGTGAGACGTTCGACGCTGGCCTGCGCAAGCACATGCTGTCGATTTACAATTACATGGCCTCGGGCATTCTGCTCACGGGCATTGTGGCAATGCTGACCGCTAACCGTGGTCTTGCATATACTTTTGCATCCGGGCCTCTGATGTGGCTCGTGGCTCTTTCGCCGCTGGCGATCGTGTTTGCGATGAGCTTTGGCCGTAACAAGTTCTCGACCGGGACGCTGCAGATGATGTTCTGGGGCTTTGCAGTCCTGATGGGCCTGTCACTGTCGACGATCTTCCTCGTCTACACGGGAGCCTCGATCGCGCTGACGTTCTTCTCAACGGCAGCCGCCTTTGCCGGTCTCAGCCTCTTTGGCTACACGACCAAGAAGGACATTTCGGGCTGGGGCAGCTTCCTCATCATGGGTGTGGTCGGCCTCATTGTGGCCTCGGTGATCAATATCTTCGTTGGCTCTTCGGTGATGCAGATGGCGATCAGCTTCATCGGCGTCCTGATCTTTGCAGGCCTCACGGCTTACGATACGCAGCGTCTGAAGAACGAGTATCTCTCGGTGCAGCATGTCAAGATGAGCAACCCGGGCGTGGCTGCGGCTTACCCCGCGGGCAAGATGGTGATCATGGGTGCGCTGACGCTGTACCTCGATTTCATCAACATGTTCATGTTCCTGCTGCAATTCCTGGGCAACCGCGAATAAGGCTCAGCAGGACAGAATATCGGACTTACGGGGATGCCCGGCGTGCATAGCTGCTCGCCGGGCATTTTCTTTATCTTGCAATGCCGCTAGCCACGTGAAATTCATCCGCGCTTGCACATGATGGCGCGAAATTAACGAGGTCTTTGAGAATGTTGCATGCCCCGCTGACGATCCGAGTAATTGCCGCTGCTACCGGACTGGCGCTGCTGGCCGCTTGCGCCACGCCGCCTCCGCCGCCGCCGCCCCCGCCGCCCCCGCCGCCCCCGCCGGTGGTCGAAGCGGTGCCTTATCGTCCGCTCCCGCCGCCGCTTGCGCCCTATGCCATGGCCATTCCTGCAAAGGGAGCCGACGGGCAGCGGGTTACGGTCAATTCCGCGCTTTCTACGCAGGAGGCTGTGTGGCATTTCCGCTCCGGATGGAATGTGGCCGCGCTCAATTGCGCGCGCCCCGGGGAACAGCCGATCACGGCGACTTATGGCGATATGCTCAAGGCGCAGGCGCGCCCCCTCGCCGCCGCCAATGCCGAGATCGAAGAAGTGTTCCGCGCGCTGGCAGCAAAGCGCAGGCAGGAAGCGGGCTTGCCGCGCAATACCTCCCAGGCCAATCGTGACGCGGTCCGCCTGCGCGAGGCGCACTCGACCTCGGTCTACAATTATTTCAGCGCCCCTCCCGCGCGCCGCGCCTTTTGTGCCGCCGCACTGGAAGTCGCCAATGCCTATCAGGCTGCGCCGCCTGCCGATTTTGCGCAGTTTGCGATTGCCGGATTGAAGAGCTTTGAAGAGGCCTTCGAAACCTTTTTTACTGCTTACGAGACATATGAGCGGGAATCGGGCGCGTGGGACCGCAAGTGGGGCTCGCTCTACGGCGAGAAGACCGGCCGCGGAGTCATCGTCAACGGCTGGAAGGGCAAGGGCGAGACCGTCGCCAAGGACGGCGACTGGAA
>DAIQNS010000125.1:6011-6696 GCA_036788315.1 Alteraurantiacibacter sp.
ATGGCAACCAGCCGGTGGAGGAGCGCGCACCCTCGGTAAGCGCCGAAGTCATCGACCCTGTGACAGGCGCAGTGGTGCCGGTGATCCCGGCGGACGATACGCTTTCGGGCACGCCCGTCGTCCAGCCGGTGCGCAGCGATCCCGAGGGCGCAGCGCGCTAGGGTAAGCCGCTCGGCAAATTCGCTCTTCCAAGCACGCGGCGTTCGCGGTAAAGCGCGCGCTGCTTACTCGCCTGCACTTTGGCGCTTGCCGTGCCGGGTCAGGTGCGCGGAACTGGAACGGGGCCGTAGCTCAGTTGGGAGAGCGCGTCGTTCGCAATGACGAGGTCAGCGGTTCGATCCCGCTCGGCTCCACCAGTTTGCAGACGCCCGCTGATGCCCGACGACACTGAAGCCCGATTACTCAAAAGGAATTCGTACCATTCATTTTCTCGATCAGGCCAAGATTTATGTGAAATCGGGCGGGGGCGGACCCGGCGCGGTTTCCTTTCGGCGCGAGAAATATGTCGAATATGGCGGCCCGGACGGCGGCAATGGCGGGCGCGGCGCGGATATCGTGTTCGAGGCGGTGGCCGGGCTGAACACGCTCATCGATTTCCGCTATTCGCAGCATTTCAAGGCGCCGCGCGGCGGACACGGCATGGGCAAGGATCGCACTGGTGCCAGCGCCAAGCCGCTGGTGATCA